>NZ_UWOA01000017.1:0-86852 GCF_900604305.1 Mycobacterium sp. P7213 | reverse complement strand
TCCACCGCCCGGGAACTACCCCCCGCCGCCACCGGGTAACTACCCGCCGCCGCCACCGGGCTACGGCGCGTACCCCGGTGCGGTCGGAAGCCCGGTCGGCCAGCTGCCGCAAGACGCTTACACCTCGTGGCTGACTCGCGTCGGCGCCTACTTCGTCGACTTCCTGCCGATCCTGGTGCTCTACGGCATTCCGTCGATGATCGCCGGAACCACCGCCGACAAGGAGTGCATCACCGACTCCGACGGCTTCGCCTGCACGGTCACGCCGTCGAGCACCGGCGCGGCGCTGATGTTCATCGGCTGGCTGGCCGCGCTGGCCTACGGGATCTGGAACTTCGGCTACCGGCAGGGCACCACCGGATCGAGCATCGGTAAGTCGGCGCTGAAGTTCAAGGTGGTCTCCGAGTCCACCGGCGAGCCCATCGGGTTCGGGATGTCGATCGTGCGCCAGTTGGCACACATCATCGACGGCGCGATCTTCTGCATCGGCTACCTGTTCCCGCTGTGGGACGCCAAACGCCAGACGATCGCCGACAAGATCATGACCACCGTCTGCCTGCCGATCCGTTGAGTCAGAAGCAACCGCACGGCGATACCGGCCTGTCCACCACGGCGATCCACGCCGGGTTTCGTCCGGACCCGGCAACCGGGGCCGTCAACGTACCGATCTACGCCAGCAGCACCTTCGCCCAAGACGGCGTCGGCGGCCTGCGCGGCGGATTCGAGTACGCGCGCACCGGCAACCCGACCAGGGCCGCACTGGAGACGGCGCTGGCCGCGGTGGAACGGGGTCGATTCGGTCGGGCGTTCGGTTCAGGGATGGCCGCCACGGACTGCGCGTTGCGGTCGATCCTGCGCCCCGGTGATCACCTGATCATTCCCGACGACGCCTACGGCGGCACTTTCCGGCTGATCGACAAGGTCTTCACCCAGTGGGGTGTGGCGCACACCCCGGTCGCGCTGTCCGACCTGGACGCGGTCCGCGGGGCGCTCACCGACAAAACCAGGCTGATCTGGGTAGAGACCCCGACCAATCCGCTGCTGTCGATCGCCGACATCGCGGGCATCGCTGCCATCGGCAAAGAAGCCGGCGCAAAGGTCCTGGTGGACAACACTTTCGCCTCGCCCGCGCTGCAGCAGCCGCTGACACTGGGCGCCGACGTGGTGTTGCATTCGACCACCAAGTACATCGGCGGACACTCCGACGTGGTGGGCGGTGCGCTGGTCACCGACGACGAAGAGCTCGACACGGCATTCGCGTTCCTGCAGAACGGGGCCGGTGCGGTCCCCGGTCCCTTCGATGCCTACCTGACCCTGCGCGGCCTAAAGACCCTGGTGCTGCGGATGCAGCGGCACAGCGAGAACGCCGGAGCCGTCGCCGAATTCCTCTCTCGCCATCCCGCGGTCAGCCGGGTGCTCTACCCGGGCCTGCCGGAGCACCCGGGCCACGACGTCGCCGCAGCGCAGATGCGCGGATTCGGCGGCATGGTGTCGGTGCGGATGCGGGGTGGCCGAGCCGCCGCCGAGAAGCTTTGCGCCGGAACCGAGATCTTCATCCTGGCCGAGTCGCTCGGCGGGGTGGAGTCGCTGATCGAACTACCCGGCGCCATGACGCATGCGTCGACCGCGGGTTCGCAACTCGAGGTTCCCGACGATCTGGTGCGCCTGTCGGTGGGCATCGAGGACATCGACGACCTGATCGCCGACCTGAAGCAGGCGCTGGACTGACGCGACGAGCCCCCGAAGCGGAGCTCAGGAGTGGTAGGGCTCCGCGCTGACCAGGGTCACCTTGACGGTCTTGCCGCTGGGCACCGTGTAGCTGCGCTCTTCGTCCACCTTGGCGCCCAGCAGGGCGTGGCCCAGCGGCGAGTTCGGTGAATACACCTCGAGCTTGTCGTCGTTGACGCCCTCCTGGCGGGTGGCGATCAGGAAGGTCTCGGTGTCGGACTTGTCGCCGTCGTAGAAGACCTTGACCACCGAGCCCGGCAGTGCCACACCTGACTGGGTGGGAGCCTCGCCGACCTTGGCGTTGTTGAGCAACTCCTGCAGCTGCCGGATGCGGGCCTCCTGCTGGCCCTGCTCCTCGCGCGCGGCGTGGTAGCCCCCGTTCTCACGCAGGTCGCCTTCTTCGCGGCGGTCGTTGATCTCCGCGGCGATCACCGGACGGTTCGCGATCAGCTGGTCGAGCTCCGCCTTGAGCCGGTCGTGTGACTCCTGCGTCAACCAGGTCACCTGGGTGTCCGTCATCTCACTGTGCTCCTAGTCGTCGGATCCGGCGCCGTCGGGCAGCGGGGGCGACATCGTTCTAATGCAGCAATACACGGTCCCAGCTGGAACCGTGTATCCATACAGGGTACCACCGCGGCATCAACGCGATCGTAAGTAATCGGGGACGTCGCTGCCGCAACCGTAGACGTCGCCCATGACAGGTGGCTGGGAAGATTTCACCGTCGTGGTCACCTGAACGGTGGGTGACTCCGACGGCGGAATCAGCACTTCACGCCGGCCGGTCTCGCTGCCGTCGCTGGATCGGACCCGCACGATGCAGGCCGCAGGGGTCGACGGGTCTGATCGAGTCACGCTGAACCTAACCGTGACCGTCTGGTGGTCTAGCACCTCGTAGCCGTACAGCTCACCCTTGACCTCGGCGGTCGCGAAGCGCTGGTAGCCCAACATCGCGATGGCAGCAACGGTGGCGATTGCCAGCGCGGCCAGTGCGATCGCCAGCAACCGGCGGGGCAGGGCGCTGCCCTGGGTATCCCCGTATCTGGCTGGCCTGGAGTCGGTCATCGTGAGGTGTGTCCCATGGTCAACGGTGGAGTCGGGAGCGATTACCGCGCCCGCCGCAGGTGGTGTAACGATGGGAGCCGGAAACCATCTGGAACTATAGGCGTCCGGTCCGGGGTTTCGGCAGGAGGAACCTGGAGGGAACGGGGAATGTGCGCATGAGTGGACTGCGATTGATGGCGGTGCATGCCCACCCCGACGACGAGTCCAGCAAGGGCGCGGCCACCCTGGCCCGCTACACCGCCGCGGGGCACCGGGTGATGGTGGTGACTCTGACCGGCGGCGAGCGCGGCGACATCCTCAACCCCGCGATGGACCTGCCCGATGTGCACGGCCGTATCGCCGAGGTCCGGCGCGACGAGATGGCCAAGGCCGCCGAGATCCTCGGGGTCGAACACCACTGGCTGGGATTCGTCGACTCGGGTCTGCCCAAGGGCGACCCGCTGCCGCCGCTGCCCGAGGACTGCTTTGCGCTGGTGCCGCTGGAGGTGTCCACCGAGGCCCTGGTGCGGGCGGTGCGCACGTTCCGTCCGCATGTGATGACCACCTATGACGAGAACGGCGGCTACCCGCACCCCGACCACATCCGCTGCCATCAGGTGTCGGTGGCAGCGTTCGAGGCCGCCGGCGACCACCGCCGCTACCCACAGGCCGGTGAGCCCTGGAGCGTCTCCAAGCTCTACTACAACCACGGGTTCCTGCGACAACGGATGCAGCTGTTGCAGGACGAGTTCGCCCGCAACGGCGAGGTCGGTCCGTTCGCCAAATGGCTCGAGCACTGGCAGCCCGACCACGACGTGTTCGCCGACCGGGTGACCACCCGCGTCGAATGTGCCGAGTTCTTCGGCCAGCGTGACGACGCGCTGCGTGCGCACGCCACGCAGATCGACCCGAACGGCGATTTTTTCGCCGCGCCGATCGAGTGGCAGCAGCGGCTTTGGCCGACCGAGGAGTTCGAGCTGGCTCGGTCCCGGGTGCCGGTTACGCTGCCGGAGGCGGACCTGTTCGCCGGGATCGAGGACAACGGATGAACCACGCTGTGCTGACCGTGCTGTGGATTGTGGCCGATGACGTGCCGCGCGACACCGGGCCGGACTTCGGCAAGGCCAGCCCGTTCGGGCTGTTGGTCATCGTGCTGTTGATGCTCGGCACGTTCGGGCTGGTGTGGTCGATGAATCGCCAGCTCAAGAAATTGCCGGACTCTTTCGACCCTGAGCACCCCGACGCCGATCAAGCCGCCGACGAGGGAACCGTCGGGTCGGCTTCGTCAGGCGACCATCCGGGCGACGACGGGACCGCATAGCCGCCGCAGGTGCTGCGGGCCCGCGCATGATGAACAGGATTAGCGTGGCGGGATGGCCAACCGTCTCGCAGCGTCCGCCAGCCCATATCTGCGTCAACACGCCGACAACCCGGTGCACTGGTGGGAGTGGACGCCTGAGGCGCTAGCCGAAGCCGCGCAACGCGACGTGCCGATCCTGCTGTCGGTCGGCTACGCGGCCTGCCACTGGTGTCACGTGATGGCGCACGGCTCGTTCGAGGACGCCGAGGTTGCCGCGGCGATGAACGCGGGCTTCGTGTGTATCAAGGTCGACCGGGAGGAGCGCCCGGACATCGACGCGATCTACATGACCGCCACCCAGGCACTCACCGGGCGCGGCGGCTGGCCGATGACCTGCTTCCTGACCCCCGACGGCCGGCCGTTCTACTGCGGCACGTACTACCCCAAAGACGCTTTCCTGAACCTACTTTCGGCGATCAGCGCCACCTGGAACGAGCGCCGCGACGAAGTCGAGGAGGCCTCGGACAACATCGCCACCGAGCTGCGCTCGATGGCCGCCGGACTGCCGGGGGAGGGGCCGCCGGTCGATGCGATGCTCTGCGACGCCGCGGTGGCCGCGGTGCTGCGTGACGAGGACATCACGCACGGCGGGTTCGGTGGTGCGCCGAAGTTCCCGCCGTCGGTGCTGCTGGAAACCCTGCTGCGTCATCACGAGCGGACCGCGACCCGCCCAGCGCTCGATGCGGTGACACGCGCCGGTGCGGCGATGGCCCGTGGCGGGATCTACGACCAGCTCGCCGGCGGATTCGCCCGCTACAGCGTCGACAACGCCTGGGTGGTACCGCATTTCGAGAAGATGCTCTACGACAACGCGTTGCTGCTGCGGGCCTACGCACACTGGGCCAGGCGCACCGGTGATCCGCTGGCCATGCGGGTGACCGCCCAAACGGCCCGATTCCTGCTGGAAGATCTTTCCGATCGGGGGATGTTCATCTCGTCGCTGGATGCCGACGCCGACGGCCAGGAGGGCTTGACCTATGTGTGGACGCCCGAGCAGCTGGCCGAGGTTCTCGGTGCCGACGACGGGGCATGGGCGGCAGACGTTTTCGGGGTGACTTCGGGTGGCACCTTTGAATCCGGCGGTTCAGCGAGGCTCGACGAAGGAGAGGGGAAGCTGGGACCGTCGAAGGGGCACGGCACGTCGGTGCTGCAGCTACTGACCGATCCCGACGATCAGCAGCGGCTGGATCGGGTGCGCCAGCGGCTGCTGGACGCCCGGCGGTCCCGGCCCCAGCCCGGGCGCGACGACAAGGTGGTCACGGCCTGGAACGGGATGGCGATCACCGCGTTAGTCGAAGCAGCTGTGGCACTGGGCGATCCGCGCCTGAGCGCTGCGGCGCAACAGTGCGCCGGCAAGCTGCTCGACCTGCACCTGGTGGACGGCCGGCTGCGGCGGGCCAGCCTGGGCGGCCGGGTGGGAGACAGCGCCGCGATCCTGGAGGATTACGGCGCGCTGGCCACCGGCTTGCTCAGCCTGCATCAGCTCAGCGGCGAGCAGCGACTGCTCGATGCGGCCACCGGCCTGCTGGACACCGCGCTGGCCCACTTCGCGGATCCGGACTCACCGGGCCGATGGTTCGACAGTGCCGACGACGCCGAAGCCCTGATGCTGCGCCCCAGCGATCCGATGGACGGCGCCACCCCCTCGGGCGCGGCACTGATCACCGAGGCGCTGCTGACCGCGGCCCACCTGGCTGCCGCCGACCGCAGCGAGCGCTACCGTCAGGCGGTGACCGACGCGCTGGCCGCGCACGCCGCGCTGCTCGAGCGTGTGCCCCGCGCGGTCGGGCACTGGCTCGGCATCGCCGAGGCCTACATACGCGGTCCGTTGCAGGTTGCGGTGGCCTGCGAGGGCCCGGACTCCGCGCTGTTGGAGCAGGCGCGTCGGCTGGCCCCCGGCGGGACGATCGTGGTCGGCGGGGTGGCTGACTCATCGGAGCTGCTGGCCGGGCGAGACCGGGTCAACGGCGCCGACGCGGCGTATGTCTGCCGCGGGCCGGTGTGCGACCTGCCGGTGCGCACCGCTGCGGAGTTGGCCTCCGCACTTGGCGTAGCCCTTGAAGTGAACGCGAATCCGTCATCCGTGTAACGTGCGGCACATGACGAGCGCACCCGAGCGGGCACAGGCCATCACCGAGACCGTCCACCGCTACATCGAGCTGGTCGGTGGCGGCGACGCCGACGCGCTGGTCGCGCTCTACGCGTCCGACGCCACCCTGGAAGACCCGGTGGGTGGCGAGGTGCACATCGGCCACCAGGCCATTCGCAACTTCTACTCGGCCATCACCGGTCTGGACCGCAAGTCGGAGCTGGTGACGCTGCGGGTCGCCGGCAACGAGGCGGCGTTCCACTTCGCGCTGACCATCACCAACGGTGACCACCGGATGCGGATCGAGCCGATCGACGTGATGGTGTTCGACGGCGACGGCAAAATCGCCGGGATGAAGGCCTACTGGTCGGCGGAGAACATCACCCAGCTGTAGGCCTCCGCCGCTACGCGAGCACCGCGAACCAGATCGCGATGTACTGACAGATCGCGGCCACGGCGGTGCAGGCGTGGAAGAACTCGTGGTAGCCGAACGTCGCGGGCCACGGGTCCGGCCATTTCAGCGCGTACATGATCGCACCGATGCTGTAGAGCGCGCCACCGACGGCCAGCAGCACCATTGCCGAGACGCCGGCGTTGTGCATGATCGTCGCGATGAAAAACGCTGATACCCAGCCCAACAGCAGGTAGAGCGGCACCCCGACCCACTTCGGTGCGGTCGGCCAGCACAGCTTGAGCACCACGCCGGCCAGCGCACCGCCCCACACGATCGCCATCACCAGCCGTTCCTGGGCGCCGTGGTCCATCGCCAGCAGTGCGAACGGGGTGTAGGTGCCGGCGATGAAAATGAAGATCATCGCGTGGTCGAGCCGCTTCATCCGAATACGGGCGGCGACCGACTTCCAGGTGATCCGGTGATAGGTCGCGCTGACCGCGAACATGCCGACCACCGAAATGGAGTAGGCCAGTGTCGCCAGGCCGGCCTCGAGCCCGGCCAGCGACCAGGCCACCGCGGTCAGGGTGGTTCCGGCGATGAGCGCCACAATGGCCGACACGAAGTGGATCCAGCCGCGCGCCCGCGGCTTGGTGTGCGGCGCGGCCGGCAGATCGTTCGGATTCGGCTCGGCGATGGTGTCGGTGTGGGTGCTCATGGGCCTTCCTGAACTCCACGCGGATCCCGGACTGATTCCCGTCATTGCTTTCAGATCACAGTAGTCTGGGTTTTTGTGGCAATCATCCCGGCGCGCTTGAAGGAGCCGCTGTACCGGATCTACGAACTGCGCCTCCGGCAGGGCCTGGCGGCGTCGCGGTCCAATCTGCCCCGCCACATCGCCGTCCTCTGCGACGGCAACCGGCGGTGGGCGCGCGATGCCGGCTACCGCGACGTCAGCTACGGCTACCGGATGGGCGCGGCCAAGATCGCCGAGATGCTGCGCTGGTGCGCCGACGCGGGCATCGAGATGGCCACCGTCTACCTGCTGTCCACCGAGAACCTGCAGCGCGACCCCGCCGAACTGGCTGCCCTCATCGAGATCATCACCGACGTGGTGGAGGAGATCTGCGCGCCCGCGAACCGATGGAGCGTTCGCACCGTCGGCGACCTGGCGCTGCTGGGCGAAGAACCAGCTCGTCGACTGCGTGAGGCGGTAGAGAGCACCGCGTGCAACGACGGCGGTGCCTCGCGCCTGCACGTCAATGTCGCCGTGGGCTACGGCGGCCGGCAAGAGATCGTCGACGCGGTGCGTGGCCTGCTCGGCAAGCAGCTGGCCAACGGCGCCACGGCCGAGGAACTGGTGGACGCGGTGACTGTCGAGGGCATCTCGGAGAACCTCTACACCTCGGGCCAGCCCGACCCGGACCTGGTGATTCGCACCTCCGGGGAACAGCGGCTGTCCGGCTTCCTGCTGTGGCAGAGCGCCTACTCGGAGATGTGGTTCACTGAGGCGCACTGGCCGGCGTTTCGTCGGGTCGACTTCCTGCGAGCGCTGCGCGACTACAGCGTGCGGCACCGGAGATTTGGACAGTAGCGATCCGTGGTTGTGTTGTCGGCGCTGGTCTTCACCCTGAGTTGGTGGCTCGGGATGTATCTGTTGGCGCGCGACCCGCGCAAACCGGTGCTGGTGCTGGCCGCGGTCGGGTTGTGCGGCTTTGCTGCCGTGGTGGCCGCCGACGCGATCCGTGCGGTGTGGCATCCGGTGCTGCTCGGGCGGGTAGAGATCTACCTGGCGGTGGTTCCCGGGGTGGCCTGGTTCGCGGTGCTGTTGGAGCTGGCCCGGCCGTGTGATCGCTGGACCGGCCGCGCGCGCGACGTGACGTTCATCGGCGTGGTTGCGGCTGCGGCACTGATCGGAGCGACCTGGGCCGGCAGCGTCGAAGGCCCGCCGGGGCCCGGTCACTGGCTGCTGTTCGTGGTGATCTCGGTGTCGACCTTGGCGGCGATGGTCAAGGCACTGATCCGGCCCGCGCAGCCCGGTTCGGTGCTGGGGGTGGCTGCGGTCGCGACGCTGTTCTTCGCCTTGGCCAATGCGATCTTGATCATCCCGCTGGGCGTGGTGCCCAGTGGGATCGCACTGGCCAGCACCGGTGTCGACGTGCTGCTGCTGGGCCTGGCGGTGGCGCTCTGGGACGCCTTCGACGAGGGGCAGGCACTGCGGCTGGACATGCTGCGGTCGTTTCTTGCCTGCGTCGCGATGGCGGCATTGCTGGGTGGGCAGGCGCTGATCGGTTTGTGGTTGACCCGGCCCGAGCCAGTGGCGCAGACCGCGCTGACGGTGCTGCTGTTCACCACGATCGCGGTGGGGATCGAGGTCCAGGTGTTCGTCGATCGGCTGGCCGGGTTGTGGGACCGGCTGGCGTTTTGGCGCTCCCCGGCGTTGCGCGCCGATCGCGCGGTGTTGCGCGGCACCGAGGCGGCGCTGGCCCTGCGCTCGACCGGGCCGCTCGATGACCTCGACGAGGAGACCTTCGTCCGGCTGACCCGCCGGGCGTTGGGGCATTACGGGGACCTGTCGAAGCTTGTCGCCAGCCCCTTGACCGCGTTACCGGTCATCGACGAGCGATTGGCCGCCCGCGGCGCGCCCGATGCGCCGCTGGAACGAGCCAACGAACTCAAGGCTCTGCTGGCCGACCGGATCGCCGCGCTAAAGCCGCGTGACTGCGGCGAGTTCGGCACCACCGAACAGTGGCGGCACTACAACGCCCTGTATTTCCCTTACGTGGTCGGTGTGCGTGCCTACGCGCAGAACGCCACCGCGGCCGGACTGGACCCCACCGCCCGCCAGGCCTGGCAGTGGCTGGTCACCGAGGTGCCGCAGCGTTCGCTGCACAACTGGCAGAACGCCGGGGCCCGGGTGATCGCCGCCGACCTGCGCGGCCGGATGACGGTGTCGCCGGCTCTCTGACCTGCGTTTGGCAGTGCTTGGCAGTGCCACGGGTCGATGTGGCAGCGGTTGCGCCGGAAGGTCGAGGGTGTCCGCACCACACCCGAAGGGATTTCCTCATGACCGCCATCACCACCCCGGTCTTGTCCGACTCGACCGACTCGTTGTTGCGCTTCGCGCTTCGCGCCGACGCCGCCATCACCGGAAGCATCGGCTTGGCCGGTGTGTTCGCCGCTCGCCCCATGGCAGCCCTGGAGGGCCTCACAGTGGCTCACGAATACGCGTTGGCCGCCTTCTGCATCCTCTATGGCGTCGTGGTCTATTTCCTGTCCGCGCTGCCGGACCTGCGTCGCGCGGGTATCGGCGTGATCGCCGCCAATGTGGCATGCACCATTGCCGCTATCGGAGTGGTCGAGGCCGGCGTGCTGCCGCTGACCGGAATCGGCGTGGTGGCGATGCTGGCGAGCGCGGTCTACACGGCGTTCTTCGCGGTGATGCAGTACCGCGGGCTGCGCCGCCTGGGCTGAGACGCAGCCCACTCAACGTGTCGCCGCGGCCGTCACCGTCTACAGTTCTGTCCCATGAAGTGGCGGCTGGCGGCGACGACGCTGATCCCCGGAATCCTGATCTACGCCGCGGCGCCGGCACAGGCCGACGAGAAGAGCTACCTCAGTTACCTTGAGTCGCACGGCTTCAAGTATCAGAACAGTCCCGGGCTGACCACCCCGTCCGGTGCGGTGCAGTTCGGCAAGATCATCTGCGAGAACCTGCGGAAGGGTCGCCCGGCCAAGGACCGGTTCGGCACGAAGGTTGTCGACGGTGTCACCAAGGTCATGATCGACGGGGCGCAACGCGAAATGTGCCCGGACACCTTGGCGCCCGCCGCCAACCCGACGCCGGCCGTGCCGCCGCCGGGTGCCGGCGAACCGCCGCCGCCAGGGTCTGAGGTTCCGCCGCCGGCCGACCCGCCACCTCCGGGTTTCCCACCGCCGCCGGGTTTCCCGCCACCTCCGGGTTTCCCACCGCCGCCGGGTTTCCCGCCACCTCCGGGTTTCCCGCCGCCGCCGGGTTTCCCGCCGCCGCCCGAGCCTGCACCCGCAGGCGAGCTGCCACCACCGCCGGCGGAGCCGGCGCCCCCGCCAGGGCACCCGCAGCCGGGCACCGCCACGCAGCCCTAGCGTTGCGCAGACGGCGACGACCCGCTGCGCCGCGCAGCTAAAGCTTGCGCAGCCGCAGCTTGTTGATGGAGTGATCGGCGTCCTTGCGCAGCACCAGGGTCGCTCGCGGCCGGGTGGGCAGGATGTTCTCGATCAGATTGGGCCGGTTGATCGAACGCCAGATGTCGCGCGCGGCAGCCACCGCCTGCTGGTCGTTCAGGGCCGCGTAGTGGTGGAAGTGCGAGTCGGGGTTGGCGAACGAGGTAGAGCGCATCGCCAGGAAGCGCGAGACATACCAGTGCTCGATGTCCTCCACCCGGGCGTCGACGTACAGCGAGAAGTCGAACAGATCAGAGATCATCAGCGTCGGCCCGGTCTGCAGCACGTTGAGACCTTCGAGGATCAAGATGTCGGGGTGGCGGACCACCTGCTTGGCGCTGGGCACGATGTCGTAACTCATGTGTGAGTAGACCGGCGCGCACACGTAGTCGGCACCGGACTTCACCGAGGTGACAAACCGCATCAGTGCGCGGCGGTTGTAGCTTTCCGGGAACCCCTTGCGGTGCATCAGGTTCCGGCGCTGCAACTCGTGATTGGGGTAGAGGAACCCGTCGGTGGTGACCAGGTCCACCCGCGGGTGGTGGTCCCAGCGCGCCAGCAGCGCCTGCAACACACGGGCCGTCGTCGACTTACCCACCGCCACGCTGCCCGCCACCCCGATGACGAAGGGCACCGGCCGATCGGGATTCTGGTCGTTCTCGGCACCCAGGAATTCCGCGGTGGCGGCGAAGAGCTGTTGGCGGGCCGCGACCTGCAGGTGCAACAGACGCGCGAGGGGCAGATAGACCTCTTCGACCTCCAGCAGGTCGACCTGCTCGCCGAGGCCGCGCAGTGCGACGACTTCTTCTTCGGTGAGCGGCATCGGCGTAGACATACGCAGTGTCCGCCATTGACGTCGGTCGAACTCCACGTAGGGAGTCGGCTCGCTAAGCCGCCGCATGACCATACAGTCTTGCAGGAGCCGCGACGGTTAGCCTGATCGGGTATGGAGCCCGCCGAATTGATCCGTGAGTACCTGTTGCTCGGTCTGCGCTTTGACCGCATCGAGCAGGGTTACGTCGACGCCTTCACCGGCGACCCCGAGCTGCAGCGGCTTGTCGCGAACGAGCCGAGGCCCAACCCGTCCGACCTGGCCCGCCAGGCCGAGAAACTGGTCGCGGCACTGCCCGGCGGTCTCGATCCGGCGCGCGCCGAGTACCTGCGGGTGCATCTGCGGGCGCTGGCGTGCGCCGGGCGCAAGTTCGCCGGGGAGCAGGTCGGCTTCGTCGAAGAGGTGCGCGACTACTTCGACGTCGACATCGTCAAGGGCGACACCGACCGTTATCGCCACGCCCACGCCCGGCTGGATGAAGCGCTGGGCGGCACAGGCCCGCTGGCCGAGCGGATGGCCGCGCACCGGCGGGCCGAGGAGATTCCGCCGGAGCGGTTGGAAGCGGCCATCCACGCCTTCTCCTCGGCACTGCGCGACCGGGTGCGGGTGGACTTCCCGCTGCCGGAGTCCGAGACCATCACCTACGAGGTGGTCACCGACAAGCCGTGGTCGGGATTCAACTACTACCGCGGCGACTACCGCTCCACGGTGGCGGTCAACGCAGATCTCAAACAGTTGACGTCGAACCTGCCGCGGCTGGTGGCCCACGAGTCCTACCCGGGCCATCACACCGAGCACTGCCGTAAAGAGGCCGGACTGGTCGAGCAGCTCGGCCAGGCCGAGCAGACCATCTTCCTGGTCAACACTCCGCAGTGCCTGATGGCCGAGGGCCTGGCCGACTTGGCGCTATATGCCGCGGTCGGGCCGGGCTGGGGTACTTGGGCCGCCGAGATCTACGCCGACCTCGGTCTGCAGTTCGACGGTGTGCGGGCTGAAGCAATCTCCGAGGCGGCCGCGGCGCTGGCCGACGTCCGCCAGGATGCGGCGCTGATGCTGCATGACGAGCATCGCGATGCCGACGAGGTGGCCGACTACCTGCGCCGGTGGTTGCTGGTCACCGATGACCGGGCCCGCCAGACGCTGCGGTTCCTGTCCTCGCCGCTGTGGCGGGCCTACACCTCGACCTACGTGGAGGGCTACCGGCTGCTGCGGGGCTGGCTGGACGCCGCGCCCCCCGGGGTGAGCCTCACCGAGCGGTTCCGCCGGCTGCTCGACGAACCGTTGACCCCGTCGGCGTTGCGAGCCGACGGCGCCCCGGAGACCGGGCGGGGCGGGTGAGTGTGCGGTTTTACACAGCGGACCTCGTGATTTGCGGATAAATCCGCACAGTCGGCGCCAGGGGAGTGATGGCTGGCCTGCGGCAATCGAGTGAAGTTCCGCGTGCCAAACTGGAGGGCGTGACTGCCGCACCGAACACCCGCCCCGCGTTCACCATGTCGACCCCGCTGGCCGAACTCGACCCCGACATCGCCGAGCTGCTCGGCAAGGAACTGGGCCGTCAGCGCGACACGCTGGAGATGATCGCCTCGGAGAACTTCGTGCCGCGGGCGGTACTGCAGGCACAGGGCAGTGTGTTGACCAACAAGTACGCCGAGGGCCTGCCGGGCCGGCGCTACTACGGCGGGTGCGAGCACGTCGATGTGGTGGAGAACATCGCCCGCGACCGTGCCAAGGAACTGTTCGGCGCTGACTTCGCCAACGTCCAGCCGCATTCGGGTGCGCAGGCCAACGCCGCGGTGCTGCAGGCGCTGATGGAGCCCGGCGACCGCCTGCTGGGCCTGGACCTGGCCAACGGGGGACACCTGACCCACGGGATGCGGCTGAACTTCTCCGGCAAGCTCTACGAGAACGCCTTCTACGGCGTCGACCCTGTCACTCACCGCGTCGACATGGACGTGGTGCGCGCCCAGGCGCTGGAGTTCAAGCCGAAGGTGATCATCGCCGGCTGGTCGGCCTACCCGCGTGTCCTCGACTTCGCGGCGTTCCGGTCCATCGCCGACGAGGTCGGCGCGACGCTGTGGGTGGACATGGCGCACTTCGCCGGGCTGGTGGCCGCGGGGCTGCACCCCTCGCCGGTGCCGCACGCCCAGGTGGTGTCCACCACGGTGCACAAGACGCTCGGCGGCCCGCGGTCCGGTCTGATCGTCGGCCAGAAGGAATTCGCCAAGCAGATCAACTCGGCGGTCTTCCCGGGTCAGCAGGGCGGCCCGCTGATGCACGTCATCGCCGCCAAGGCCGTCGCGCTGAAGATCGCCGGCACCCCCGAATTCGCCGAGCGCCAGCAGCGGGTGCTCTCCGGCGCGAAGATCATCGCCGAGCGGCTGCTGGCTGCCGACGTGGCCAAGGCCGGCGTCTCGGTGGTCAGCGGCGGTACCGACGTGCACCTGGTGCTCGTCGACCTGCGCGACTCGCCGCTGGACGGCCAGATGGCCGAGGACCTGCTGCACGAGGTCGGCATCACCGTCAACCGCAACGCGGTCCCGAACGACCCGCGGCCGCCGATGGTCACCTCCGGGCTTCGGGTGGGCACCCCGGCGCTGGTCGCTCGTGGTTTCGGCGACGCCGAGTTCACCGAGGTCGCCGATGTCATCGCCACCGCGCTGGCGGACGGTTCAGCCGCGGACGTGCCGGCGCTGCGAGCGCGGGTTGCCAAGCTGGCGCAGGATTTCCCGCTGTACGAGGGCCTGGAGGACTGGAAGCTCGCCTGATCCGGGAACACGCCGCACCCCGAGTTGACAGGATAGTGTGAATTCGGGTTACAGTTACTTTCATGGCTGAACGTCCCGTTGCTAATGCACTGATCCGCGAGTTGGAACCGGTGGTTGACGCGAACTTGGTCCGCCACATCGACTCGGTGGACCCGTGGTACGCGCACGACTTCGTCCCGTTCGAGCAGGGCCAGAACTTCGCGTTTCTCGGCGGCAAGGACTGGGACCCGTCGCAGGTCACGCTGCCCAAGGTGATCACCGACGCCTGCGAGATCCTGCTTGTCGAGAAGGACAGCCTGGCCGGCTACCACCGTGAGCTGGTCGAGCACTTCATCCTCGAGGACAAGTGGGGCCGCTGGATCGGCCGGTGGACCGCTGAGGAGCACCTGCACGCCATCGCGCTGCGTGAGTACCTCATCGTGACCCGGGAGATCGACCCTGATGAGAACGAGCGGGTGCGCATGGAGCACGTGCAGAAGGGCTACCGCGCCGACCGTTACAGCCAGGTCGAGACGCTGGTGTTCATGGCCTTCTACGAGCGTGCCTGCGCCGAGTTCTGCCGCAATCTGGCCGACAAGACCGAGGAGCCGGTGCTCAAGGGTCTGATCGGCCGGATTGCCGGTGACGAGGAGCGCCACGAGGAGTTCTTCGCAAATCTGGTCGCGCACTGCCTGGACTACGTGCACGACGAGACGGTGGCCGCGATCGTCGCCCGGTCCGCCGAGCTCAAGGTCGTCGGCGCCGACATCGATGCCTACGCCGACCGGCAGGCCGCAATCGCCGAGGCCGGCATCTTCGGACCCGACCAGTTGCGTCGGGTGATCTCCGACCGAATCAGCGCTTGGGGCTTGGCAGCCAACCCCGATCTGAAGCCGTTCGTCATCGGCTGAGAACTCCGGCGCGCCTGCGCAGCGCGCACGCGCCGACGGGGGTACCGTCGCAATCGATGGCTAGCCACACGCTTCGCTGTCTCATCGGCACCACCGGTCGTGATTACGACAGGACCGGCCCCGGTTCTGTGCCGTGCCCCCCGTCGAAATGTTCGCGCGGGGTCGCGCGTGCCCTCACCGCTGGAGCGCTTAGTGCCTGAAATCCGGACGTACGTGCTCGACACCTCCGTGCTGCTGTCGGACCCGTGGGCTTGCACCCGGTTCGCCGAACACGAGGTTGTCGTCCCACTGGTGGTAATCAGCGAGTTGGAGGCCAAGCGCCACCACCACGAGCTCGGCTGGTTCGCCCGCCAGGCGCTACGCATTTTCGACGACATGCGACTAGAACATGGGCGGCTTGATCAGCCCATTCCCGTAGGGACACAGGGCGGTACGTTGCACGTCGAGCTCAATCACAGCGATCCCGCGGTGTTGCCGACGGGGTTCCGCACCGACAGCAACGACTCCCGGATCCTGACCTGCGCGGCCAACTTGGCGGCCGAGGGGCGCCGGGTCACCTTGGTGAGCAAGGACATTCCGCTGCGGGTCAAGGCCGCCGCGCTGGGCCTGGCCGCCGACGAGTACCACGCCCAGGACGTCATCGTCTCCGGCTGGACCGGGATGGACGAGGTCGAGGCGTCTGTCGAGGACGTCGACGCGCTGTTCGACGAAGGCGAGATCGACCTGGCTGTGGCTCGGGATCTGCCTTGCCACACCGGAATCCGGCTTCTCGCCGGTAGCTCGCACGCATTGGGCCGGGTCAATGCCGCCAAGCGGGTGCAGCTGGTGCGTGGCGACCGGGAGGCGTTCGGCCTGCGTGGACGTTCCGCCGAGCAGCGGGTGGCGCTGGATCTGCTGCTCGACGAATCGGTGGGCATCGTCTCCCTGGGGGGTAAGGCCGGCACCGGCAAGTCCGCGCTGGCGCTGTGCGCCGGCCTGGAAGCCGTTCTGGAGCGGCGCACCCAGCGCAAGGTGGTGGTGTTTCGCCCGCTCTACGCCGTCGGCGGCCAGGAACTGGGGTACCTGCCGGGCAGCGAGAACGAGAAGATGGGGCCTTGGGCTCAGGCGGTGTTCGACACCCTCGAGGGTCTGGCCAGCCCGGCGGTGCTCGAAGAGGTGCTGTCGCGCGGCATGCTCGAGGTCCTGCCGCTGACGCACATCCGGGGCCGGTCGCTGCACGACTCCTTCGTGATCGTCGACGAAGCGCAATCACTGGAGCGCAACGTGCTGCTGACCGTGCTGTCGCGGCTGGGCACCGGCTCGCGGGTGGTGCTCACCCACGACGTCGCGCAGCGCGACAACCTGCGGGTCGGTCGGCACGACGGCATCGCCGCGGTGATCGAGAAGCTCAAGGGCCACCCGCTGTTCGCGCACATCACCCTGCTGCGCAGCGAACGCTCGCCGATCGCGGCCCTGGTCACCGAGATGCTCGAGGAGATCAGCGGACCCGACCTGGGCTGAGCCCCCGGTAGGCTGCCGGGGTGGCAAAACTCTGGCATGTCGGTGTTGTTGCGATGGCCGTTGCGGTGCTCGGCGCCTGCACCAGCCATGTCCACGAGGCGTCAGCCGAACCGGTGGACTGCGCCGTGGACAAGTGTGTGGCGCTGACCTTCGACGACGGTCCCTCGCCCTACACCGACCGGCTGTTGGGCATCTTGAACGACGCCGGTGCGCGCTCCACGTTCTTTTTGATCGGCAACAAGGTGGCGGCCGACCCGGCGGGCGCCAAGCGGATCGCCGACGCCGGGATGGAGATCGGCAGTCACACCTGGGAACACCCGAACATGACCACGATCCCGGCAGCGGATGTGCCCGCGCAGTTCTCCAAGGCCACCGACGCGATCCGTTCCGCCACCGGCATCACGCCGACGCTGTGGCGCCCTCCCGGCGGGCTCACCGACGCGGCGGTCAACGCGCGGGCCGCCGAGGCCGGACAGGCCGCGATTCTGTGGGACGTCATCCCGTTCGACTGGATCAACGACGCCGACACCAATGCCACCCGCTACATGCTGATGACCCAGATCAGGCCAGGGTCGGTGGTGTTGTTCCACGACACCTACTCATCCACGGTGGATCTGGTCTACCAGTTCCTGCCGGTGCTCAAAGCCAATGGCTACCACGTGGTGACGGTCAGCCAGTTGCTCGGCCCGCGCGCGCCGGGCAGCGTCTACGGGAGCCGGGAGAACGGCCCGCCGGTCAACGAGCTGCATGACATTGCGCCCGCCGACATCCCCGGACTGCCGGCGACGCCGTCGCCACCGCCGATGCCGAACCTCCCGATCACCGACATTGCCGGGGCGAATTCCGGGGGACCCAACAACGGGGCATGAGGCGGGCGCTACGGCCCTTCTGAGGGCACAAGAGACATCAATGCGATGTCGTACTCGTGTCTTTCCGGCAGTACCGGAGCGCTGAGTGCGCGAAACCGCTCCCCCAGGAGCTCAGCCAGTGTCCTGAGCTTCATGTTCGTCCGCTGGGAAAGCCAGCGCAGCAACTCGAACGAAGCAGCGTCTTCGAGACCGTAGACCACAGCGAGCATGCCTTTGGCCTGCTCGATCACGGCCCGCTGGTCCACAATGGCGCCAACGTCTTCTGAGATGCGGTCCTGATATGCCGCTTCGGCGGGGCTGATATCGATGTAGAAGCCTTCGGTGCCGACCACTGTGCCCCGGTCGTCGCGCATCAGGTCGCCGACCACAGTGATCTGGTGGGTGCGACCTGCGGTGTCGATCATGCGGTGACGGGTGCTGAAGGCAGCCCGCGTGCGGCGGGTGTCCTCCAGTGCGCCGAAGACGTGATCGACATCGTCGGGGTGCTTGTGCGACAACACCTGCGCCGTTGTGGGGTTCGGCATCTCGCCGGGCGCGTAGCCGTGCATCTGCTGGACTTCCGGTGACCATTCCCAGCGCTCTTGGTCGATGAAGAACTGGAATCGGCCGACGGTCTGCGCCTGGCCGCCCGTGAGTGCTTGGTCGAGTTCGGAGGCGTGTTCTGTACCGCCTAAACCATCCGGCCGCATAAGTCGAAGAATAATTCCCGGAAGCCCCGGGCGGCGACAAAATGTGGCCGTGATGGCGTTGTCACGCCACGGTTATTGACACTTTGACACGAAAAACTATTCTCTGTGTCAAGCGAGCCGAGGAGGCCACAGATGACGGCAGTGACCAGTCGCGTCACCAGCATCGCCCCTGCCGCTCGCGTCCGGCCCGAGGTGATKGCCCAGTTCCGCAGGCATTCGGGCAGCGTGCTGTCGGGCTTGTTCGGCGCGGCGGCGTTCGACGAGGTGGCATTGGTGCCGGTGGCGGCCGCGGTGGACAAGACCGGACGTTTCGAACGCAACTTCACCGACCGCGCTATTCGGAGCGGATTCTCTGCCCTGCTTGCCATCTGGGGAGACGCCGAGGACCGCGCCGCCGAAGGTGATCGCCTCAAGCGGTTGCACCGCGACGTGCACGGCCACGGCAAAGGCGACTTCGCCGACGTCCGCTACAGCGCGCTGAACCCACGGTTGTGGAACTGGATTGCCGTCAGCGGCATGTTCGTGACCCTCAATTCGTTCACCCCGGTCACCGGGATCAAATGGAACGACGCCGAACGGGAGGCGGCCTACCAGCAACTGGTGGAGGCATTCCGCGCGCTCGAGTTGCCCGGCAAGGCCGGCAAGTTCCCTGCGACCTACACCGAGGCTGCCGAGTACTACGACCAGATGGTGCAGACCGACCTGGCGGCCAACCCGTTCTTGGACCGGGTCACCGCCGGCCTGGGCAAGCTGCCGCTGCCGTCGGCCCTGCCCGCCCCGGTGCGTGCCGCGGCGGGGCCGCTGTGGTCGGTCGTCAGCGCGGGGGCCGGTCGCGTGGTGAAGATCTGTTCGTTCGGGATCATGCATCCCGGGGTCCGGGACCTGACCGGCTTCCGGTGGCAGCCGCACCACGACGTCGAATTCAACTTCTACACTCAGCTGCTGCAGATGGCGTGGCGGGTGTTGCCCGATCGCGTGGTGCTGGTGCCGCTGGCCTACAACAGGCTGCAGTACGAGAAGCTGGTGAAGATGCACCGCTCGGTCGCGCTGGAATCCTTTGCCCCGCCCGGCTGCCCGATGGGATGACACCGGCGCCGATGACATCGCGACGCAGTACCGCGAGCCCCGCCGAGCAAGAGGCGGCCATCCTCAAAGCGGCTGCCGAGGAAGTCGGGCTGGTCGGTGTGGGCCGCGCCAGCCTTGACGTCATCGCCCGCCAGGCGGGCATCAGTCGCAGCACTTTGTACCGGCGGTTTCCGACTCGCGACGCGCTGATCACCGAGCTCGGCCGCCGGACCTTCGACAACGCGATGCTTCAGCTGCGCACGGTCGCGGTGGACTCCGGGCCGAAAAACGCTGCGGTTGCGGCGTTTCGTGCCGGGTTGCGACTACTCACCACCGATCCCGTCGTGCGGAAGCTGCTCCGGCTTGACGCCGGTGTCCCGACGATGGCCGGGGTGTACCAGGAGGCCGAAGCGTTTCTGGCCAGCGCGTCGGTTGCGATGGCCAAGGCACTGCGTGCCGCCGGGGCCACCATGCCCGACGCCGACTTGGTGGCTGCCGCCGAGTTGCATGTGCGCCTGGCCGCGTCGATCGCCCAGGTGCCGACACCGGTGCTCGACCCGGCCGACGACCAAGCGGTCAGCGCCTATGCGAAAAGGTTTCTGGCACCGCTGGTCTGGTAGGGGCGGAACCCAGCCGGAGAACGACCGCGGCCGAGGCCAACGAGAATGCCCCGACCACCCACAGTGCGGCTTTGCCGTCGCCGGTCAGATCGGTCAGCCAACCCGTGACGTAGGGACCACCGAAACCGCTGATGTTGCCCAGCGAGTTGATCAAGGCGATGCCACCGGCGGCCGCCGTCCCGGTGAGGAACGTCGAGGGCAGCGCCCAGAACACCGGCATGGCGCACATGATCGAACACGTCGTCACAGTGATCGCGACCATCGCCAGATACGGGTTGGCCATATACAGCGCCGCCGGAATAGACACCCCGCCGGCGATCGCGGGGAGCGCCACGTGCCAGACGCGCTCGCCCGTCCGGTCGGCGTGGCGAGCCCAGGGCACCATCACGACCGCTGCGATGGCGTAGGGAATGGCGGTCACCAGACCGCGCCCGATGATGCTCAGGTGGCTGCCGTACTGCTGCTGAAACCCCGCGATGATGGTCGGCAGGAAGAACCCAACGGCGTACAGCCCATAGACGATCCCGAAGTAGACGAACGCCAGGCCCAGGATTCTGGGGTGACTGAGCGCCTTGCGCAGCGGCCAGTGCTGACCGGCCTCGGCCGTCGCACGCTCGTCAGCCAAGGTCGATTCCAGCCATTGCCGCTCGTCGGCGTCGAGCCAATCGGCTTGGGCCGGGCGATCGGTCAGGTACAGCCAGCAGACGAACGCCAGCACAATGGCCGGCAGCCCCTCGACAAGGAACATGAAGCGCCACCCGGCCAAGCCGAAAACACCGTGGCCCCAATCGATGACGAGTGCGGACAGGGTGGAGCCGATGGCCGTCGACACCGGCACCGACACCATGAACAGCGAAACCGCCCGGGATCGGTGCTTCTCCGGGAACCAGAACGTGAGGTACAGGATGATGCCCGGGAAGAAGCCGGCTTCGGCTACGCCCAGCAGGAACCGCAGTGCGATAAGCGTAGCCGCGTTGGGCGCGAAAGAGATTGCGGTGCTGACGATTCCCCAGGTCAACATGATGCGGGCCAGCCAGCGTCGACCACCGAACTTTTGCAGCGCGATGTTGCTGGGTATCTCCAGCAATAGGTAGCCGAAGAAGAAGATCCCCGATGCGAACCCGAACGTGGTGGCGGTCAGGCCGAGTTCGGCGTTCATCCCGTTGGGCCCGGCGAAGCCGATATTGACCCGGTCCAGGTAGTTGACGAAGAACAGCAGCGCCAGGAACGGGATGAGCCGACGAGAGACTTTCGCCAGTGTCGCCCGGCCCAGCGCAGCCAGAGCGGGGTCAGGGTTCATCCGCGGCTTTGGCGGATCAGTCCTTCACCTTGGCCATGGCCAGCACGTCGAGGCGGCGGTCCAGCTCGGCCTCGGACAGCTTGTCGCCGATCAGGCCGCGGTCGATCACCGTCTGGCGGATCGTCTTGCGCTCCTTGAGGGCCTGCTTGGCCACCGCGGCGGCCTCTTCGTAGCCGATCGCGGAGTTCAGCGGCGTCACGATCGACGGGCTGGACTCGGCCAGTTCGCGCAGGTGCTCCTCGTTGGCGACCAGCCCGACGATGCAGCGCTCCGCGAACAGGCGCGAGACGTTGGACAGCAGCGTGAAGGACTCCAGCATGTTGCGGGCCATCATCGGGATGTAGACGTTGAGCTCGAAGGCGCCGTTTCCGCCGCCCCAGGCGATGGCCGCGTCGTTGCCGATCACCTGCGCCGCCACCTGGGTGACCGCTTCGGGCAGAACGGGGTTCACCTTGCCCGGCATGATCGAGCTGCCCGGCTGCAGGTCGGGCAGCTGAATCTCGGCCAGGCCGGTCAGCGGACCCGAACCCATCCAGCGGATGTCGTTGGCGATCTTGGTCAGCGAGACCGCGATGGTGCGCAGCGCACCGGATGCCTCGACCAGGCCGTCGCGCGCGGCCTGGGCCTCGAACGAGTTGGCCGCGGTCCGCAACTCGGTGATGCCGGTCTCGGCGACCAGCACCTCGACCACCTTGGCGCCGAAGCCGTCCGGGGCGTTCAGTCCGGTGCCGACGGCGGTGCCGCCGATGGCCAGCTCACCGAGCCTCGGAAGGCACCCGCGCACCCTTTCCATGCCCGCCTCTATCTGGCGGGCGTAGCCGGAGAACTCCTGACCCAGGGTGACCGGGACGGCATCCATCAGGTGGGTACGACCCGACTTCACCACGGTGCGCCATTGCGCGGCCTTGGCGGCCAGCGCGTCGTGCAGCACCTGCAGCGACGGAATCAGGTGGCGCACTGCGGCTTCGGTGGCCGCGATGTGGGTGGCGGTCGGGAAGGTGTCGTTGGACGACTGCGACATGTTCACGTCGTCGTTGGGGTGCACCGTCACGCCATTGGCGGCGGCGATCGAGGCGATCACCTCATTGGTGTTCATGTTCGAGCTGGTGCCCGAGCCGGTCTGGAACACATCGATGGGGAACTGGTCGTCGTGCTTGCCGTCGGCGATCTCGGCGGCAGCGGCCTTGATGGCGGCGGCCTTCTCCGGGGCCAGCAGACCCAGGTCGGCGTTCACCTGCGCACACGCGCTCTTGAGCAGGCCCAGCGCCCGGATCTGGGTGCGCTCCAGGCCGCGCCCGGAAATCGGGAAGTTCTCCACCGCGCGCTGGGTCTGCGCGCGCCACAACGCGGTCACCGGCACCCGGACCTCGCCCATGGTGTCGTGTTCGATGCGGTATTCGATCTCGCTCATAGCTGTTAGGTCCTCGCTTGACGGTCAGGGCAGGGGGTAGGCGGCTTGGGAGTCGCCGGTGAAGTCGACGGCCGAGTACTCGTTGAGCTTCGACAGCCGGTGGTAGGCCTCGATCATCCGGACGGTGCCGGACTTGGAACGCATCACGATCGACTGGGTGGTGCAGCCACCGGGGTAGTAGCGAACCCCCTTGAGCAGGTCGCCGTCGGTGACGCCGGTGGCACAGAAGAAGACGTTCTCGCCGGAGACCAGATCCTCGGTGGTCAGCACCGCGTCCAGGTCGTAGCCGGCGTCGATGGCCTTTTGTCGTTCGGCGTCATCGGTGGGCGCCAGCTGGGCCTGGATCGCTCCGCCCATACAGCGGATTGCTGCGGCGGCGATGATGCCCTCGGGGGTGCCGCCGATCCCGGCAAGCATGTCGGTGCCCGAGTCGGGCCGGCACGCCGAGATGGCGCCGGCGACGTCGCCGTCGGTGATCAGCCGGATGCGGGCGCCGGTGGCCCGTGCGTCGGCGATCAGCTGGGCGTGCCGGGGCCGGTCCAGGATGCACACCGTCATGTCCCGAGCGGACAGTCCCTTGACCTTGGCCACCGCGGCAATGTTGTCCGCGATCGGCTTGGTGATGTCCAGGACGTCAGCGGCCTCGGGGCCAACGGCGATCTTGTTCATGTAGAACACCGCCGACGGGTCGAACATCGCGCCGCGCTCGGCCACCGCCAGCACCGAGATCGCATTCGGCATGCCCTTGCTCATCAGGGTGGTGCCGTCGACCGGGTCGACGGCGAAGTCGCAGTCGGGGCCGTCGCCGTTGCCCACCTCTTCGCCGTTGTAGAGCATCGGCGCGTGGTCCTTCTCGCCCTCGCCGATCACCACGACGCCGCGCATGGACACCGAGTTCACCAGTTCGCGCATCGCGTCGACGGCGGCGCCGTCGCCGCCCTCCTTGTCTCCGCGTCCCACCCAGCGGCCGGATGCCATGGCACCGGCCTCGGTCACCCGCACCAGCTCCAAGGCCAGGTTGCGGTCTGGGGCTTCGCGTCGCGTGGGTCCCGTCATGCCAGTCACGGCTGTTGATTCTCCCAGAGCCGGATCCGCACTGTTGAGCTGGGATACTGGCTCCCGTGACCAACGAGCCCCAGCCGGCGCCCAAGCCTGCCAAACCACGTATTTTGCAGGACTGGCGCGACATGTTCTGGTCGATCGTGCCGCTGGTTATAGCCTGCGTTGCGCTGGCCGGTCTGGCCGGGACGTGCGCTTTTCGGCCGGGCGGGATCACCGCCGGGCCGGTGCCGTCCTACGACGCCGCCGCGGCGCTCAAGGCCGATGCGCAGACCCTGGGCTTCCCGGTCCGATTGCCGCAGCTTCCTGAGGGCTGGCAGCCCAACTCCGGCACCCGCGGCAGCATCACCGACGGGCGCAGCGACGCTGACGGACAGCGGCTGCGCGCGGTCACCTCGCGGGTGGGCTACGTCAGCCCGACCGGGATGTACGTCAGCCTGACCCAGAGCAACGCCGACGAGGTCCCGCTGGTCGCCTCCATCAGCCCCGGACTGCGCCCGACCGGGAGCGAAGACGTCGACGGCACCCGCTGGGTGGTGTACCAGGGCGACGGCGACCCGGTCTGGACCACCCGGTTGGCCGGTAAGGCCGGGGCGGCGCAGCTGGCGATCTCCGGCGCGGGCGGCCCGGAGCTGTTCCGGACGATGGCGGCGGCCGTGCAGTCGCAGCCGCCGCTGCCAGCGACCCGCTAACCGTCTGCGAGCAGTTCCTCGCTCGTCTCCTCGCCGGAGAACGCCGCCAGGTAGACGTCGATGGTGGTGACGATGATGATCATCAGCACCGGACCGATCACGATGCCCCAGAAGCCGAACATGGCGATCCCGGCGAAAACGGCGAGCAGCATCAGCGCCGAATTGAGCCGGGCGTCGCGCGGCACCAGCACCGGGCGCAGGAAGTTGTCGATGTTGGTCACCACGATCAGGTGGAAGAAGAACACGAACAGCCCGCCGATGACGTTGCCGAACAGCGCCATGCCGATGCCGAACGGCATGGTCACGATGCCCCCGCCGAGCGGGATGATCGACAGCGCGGTCAGCAGGATCGCGAAGATGAAGAACGCCTGGTGAAATCCGCCGATGTAGATGGAGGCGGCTCCGGCCACTCCCTGACAGAACGCGATGACGAACTGCCCGCCGACCGTGCCGCGCACCATCGAGCCCATCTTGGCCAGGTACAGATCGGTCACCTCGGCGCCGAGCGGGTTGAGCCGTCGGATCAGGGTGTGCAGCTCCTCGCGGTGGGTCAGCAGCGCCAGGAACACGTACAAGAAGATGATCGCCGAGGTGACCGCGCCGACCACTCCACCGACGGCGCCCTGCAACACGTGCAGCAGCAGCTCGCCGCCCTTCTGCGCCACGTTCACCATGGCTCCGCGCAGCGTTTCCATGGTCACCTCGACGTGCACGAACGGCACCTTGGCCAGCGCGCCGTTGACGAACTTCAGCACCTTGTCGCCCAGCGCGTTGGGATCGGTGGCCTGCACCCATTCGGCGACCTCGCCAACAGTGCGGGAGATCTGCGCGACGGCCAGAAAGACCGATAGCCCGACCGGGACGATCACGGCGACCAGGGCCGCCAACAGGGTCCCGGTGGCCGCGAGTCCGGTGGACACCCGCCGGTTGAGTAGCCGGAACAACGGAGTGAACAGGTAGGCGCCGACTGCGGCCACCACGATCAGCACGAAGTAGGTGCGCAGGAAATAAGCGCCGAACATCAGCGCGATCACGGTGAAGACCGCCAGTGCCCGTCGTTGGGCGGGGGTGAATTCGTGGCTCATGGGCGTGGGTTACTCCATCTGTCGGTGATGGCCTGCCACGGATCGGCGAACCGCTGGCCGGTGCGGTGGTAGGGGGAGCGGGTGCGCAGCACGGCGCGGGCCAGGGGAGCGATCGCCCGCAGCAGGTAGCGCTGCGCGCCGGCTCCGGCCGCGATCTCGGCCAGCATGTCCGGCCAGGAGTGGTGCTGAAAGCCCAGGGCCTCCTGGGCGCGGCTCGCGTCCATCCAGTCGGTGTTGAACCAGCCCTCGTCGCGGCCGGGATCGCCGGGCAGGCCGGCGGGCAGACCATTGACCAACCCCATGGCAGCGGCCGTCGCCGGCGCGACGTCGCCCTGAACCTGCCGGTGCGAGTCGTCTCCGCCGATCAGCAGGGTTTCCCCGATCACGGGCGCGGTGGTGGCGGCGACGAACGCGGCTGCGACGTCACGCACATCGACGGTCTGAAGCCTGCCGTCGGTGGGCAGCAGCTGCTCGAAGTACAGGTTGTCGAGGTTCATGTAGGAACCCGGGTCGACGGTGAGCACCCCGCCCAACCGGAGGATGACCCAATCCAGTTGCGAGGCGCGCACCAACTGCTCGGCCTGCAGTTTCTGGTCGCCGTAGATGTCGGCGGGGTTGGTCGGGGTGTCGGCGGTCAGCACGCCAGAGACGGTGTGGGGGTTGCGCGACCCGTACACCGCGATGCTGGAGGCCTGCACGAATCGGGGTGACCTCCCCGGTTCGGTCGCGGCGGCGGCTGCCGCCAACAGATGCCCGGTGGCCTCCACGTTGACGTGGCGCGCCAGGTCACGGCGCGTGTAGATGAACGGTGGGATCACCGCGGCCAGGTGGATGATCGCCGCGGGCCGGACAGCGTCGACCAGGGCGGCCACTGCGGCCGAATCTGTCAGGTCGGCGTAGCGCACCTGCACCACCGGCGGCAGGGCAGTGGCCGCCTTGCGGTTGGCCGGGGTATCGAGATCGGTGGCGACGACGGTGCGGCCGTCGGCCGCCAGCTGCCGTACCACCGCCGAACCGACCAGCCCGAAAGCGCCGGTGACGAGGACCGTGTCCATGAGACCTCTCGATTGGAAGTGTTGTCGCGATTTTGCCGGGAAACTCGGCTCGGCGACCGATCTTCCGGGTAAACACCTCGCGGAATGTCGCGTCGGGAAGGATGCGGGCGGTCTGGGATCTCGTTACTGCCGGAGGCCTAATTTCCCGATAAGCAGCTGGTCAGGGTGGATAAGTCTATTCTTTTCCGATCGGATGTATTCCGGATCGGCGGCGTAGCGATGAGCGTGACAATCGGGGCGGGATCGTGCGTTTGTCGTGGCCTTTGACCGCCCGTCCGGCGGAGATGCGGACTCTCGAGACTGCCCTCGTGGCCTCGGATGTCGCTGGAATCGTTGTCCATGGCGCCTCGGGTGTGGGGAAAAGCCGGATCGCACGTGAGGCACTGTCGGCTGCCGAGTCGCGGGGCAGTGAAACACGTTGGGCGGTAGGCACATCTGCGGCGCGCGCAATTCCACTCGGCGCCTTCACGGCGTGGATGCCGCCGGGTGTCACCGACACGGTTCAGTTGTTGCGGGGGGTGATCGAATCGCTGGTGGCCGCCCCTGCCGGCGCCACGGTTGTGGTGGGCGTCGATGACGCGCATCTGCTCGACGACCTGTCGGCCTTCGTCGTGCTCCAGATCGTGCAGCGAAACCTGGCGAGGGTGATTCTCACCGTACGTGAGGGCGAGTCAATTCCCGCTGCGGTGCATGAGATTTGGGCCTCTGGTCGGTTCGAAAGGCTCGATCTGCGGCCGTTGTCGATCGAGGAGACCACCACGTTGCTGGCGATGGCGATGGCGGGACCGGTGGATCCTGATGCGGTTCAGCGGCTCTGGAAGCTGACTCACGGCAACGTGTTGTATCTGCGTCACATCGTCGAGCAGGAGGTCGCCGACGGCCGGATCGCGCAACTGCGCGGCTACTGGCGGTGGATTGGGGATCCAATCATGCCGCTCAGCCTGGTCGAGCTCATCGAAAGTCGCTTCGGAACCCTGCCCGGGCCGATCAGCGATGTGATCGACACGCTGTCAGTCGGGGAGCCGATCGATCTGGCCGCCCTGACCCGGATCACCGACCCTGTCGCGGTCGAGGAGGCCGATACCCGCGGCCTGATCACGCTGGAGTTCAGTGTCGGAGGTGTTCAGGTGCGGGTCGCGCATCCGCTCTACGGTGAAGTGCGCCGCACCCGTGCGCCGGCCACCCGGCTACGGCGGTTGCGCGGAGTGGTGGCCGCTGAACTCGCCAGGGCCGATGATCGAGACGACATCCACGTGCTGGTGCGCCGAGCTAGCCTGAGTCTCGACTCCGACCTCACCCCCGATGCCGATTTGCTGGTCCGGGCGGCGCGTGGCGCCGTCTGGCTGGCGGACTTGCCTCTCGCCGAACGACTTGCCGGAGCGGCGATCCGCGCCGGTGGCGGGCCGGAGTCGAGTTTCGTTCGTGCACACGCATTGTCGTGGCTGGGCCGTGGCCGGGAGGCCGACAGTGTGCTCGCCGAGATCGCCGCCAGCGACTTGGCCGACGGCGAGCGGGCCCGGTTGGCGTTTCTGCGGGCCAGCAACATGCTCTGGGCGCTCGGTGAACCCGCGCGGGCGAAGGAAATCATCGATGAGGCTTCGCGCACCGTACCGCGGCAGGCTCGCCGTTACATCGATGCCTTCCTCACGGTGTACTGGTTTGCCGTGGACCGCCCGGATGCGGCGAGGCAGGCCGCCGAAGTGCTCGACGCGCAGGAGTTGCCCGCCGTTGTCGGCGCCGAGATTGCCTGGGTGCTTGCCTCCATCGCCGCGGACGCGGGGCGAACGGCCGAGGCCGTGGCCACCGCGGAGGCCGGGTATGGCGTCGCGGCTCGTTCTCTTGACGCTCCGCAGATGAGTTTCAACATCGCCGATGCACACATCGGTGCCTTGCTGATGGCGGGACGGGTAGGCGATGCCGTCGAGGCGGCCGAGCGGGTCCGTCGGCAGGCCGCCCAGCTACCCGGGGCGGCGGGGTCGCTCGGTGTCGCCGTGGCGGGCCTGGCGGCCCTGGGGGCGGGCCGCCTGGACGCCGCGTGCCGGCTGTTGGAGCAGGCGGAAGCAGGATTGTCCGCCAGCCATGCCATCGGTTGGGGATACCGCTATCTCGTGCCGGGCATCACCGCGTCAGCCATGCGTGGTGCAACCGATGAGGCTGCCGCTGCTCTCGCCACGCTCGACACGCCGCCACGTCCTTTCCGCCTGCTCGATTGTGACCGGAGCCTGGCCCGGGCGTGGGTGGTCGCCGGCCAGGGCGCAGTCAGGGAGGCGGTCGCCGTTGTCAGATCGGCGGCCCAGGCCGCCGCGGCCAAAGGGCAGTTCGCGGCGGAAGTGATCTGTCTGCAGACCGCCGCTCAATTCGGGGATCGCACCGGTGCCGCCCGGCTGCGCGAGCTCGAAGATGTCGTCGAGGGGCCGCGGGTAGGCCTGGCAGCCCGGTTCGCCGCCGCGCTACGCGACGGAGATGCCGGGGAAATGGCCGTGGTATCGCTGGACTTCGAGCGTATGGGGGACCTGGTTGCCGCGGTCGATGCTGCCGCCCAGGCAGCGATCGAGTACCGCCGCCAAGACCTGCGCGGAACAGCGTTGGTCTGCTCGACCCGCGCCGCCGCCCTGGCCGAACAATGCGGTGGCGCGAGCACCCCGGCGCTGCGCCAGGCCGCGCAGCCCTTGCCTCTCACCGATCGCGAGCAAGAGATCGTGATGTTGATCAGCGCGGGATTGTCCAACCGGGAGATTGCCGAGCGGCTGACCGTTTCCGTTCGCACTGTCGAAAGCCACATCTACCGGGCGATGTTGAAGACGGACACCAACTGCCGTGACGAACTCGCAGCCCTGCGACCCCACCGCCCGTAGGTCCGGAGACTGCAGTAGTGCACCACTGAACTACAGCCGCCCCATGCCCGTGATGATTGATATGGATGCCTCGTTACCAGACGCCAAGCGGGGAGGGTTGACATGATTGCCCCACGATCGTGCGGTCACGATTGGGCCAAAGACGGCACCTTGCTGCGCGTTGATTGCGAACGCGGTATCGGCTGGGTCGCGACGCATTATGACCTGAATCTGCAAGTCATCCAGCTGTTCAGGGGCTCCGTTGACGAGGTGCACCGGACAGCATCGCAGTGGGCGCAGGCATAGGCGGTCAGCCTCGAATTCCTTGGGCGGTAGCGACATTGTTGAAAGGCCGGTCCCATCACGCATGCGGGTGACTTCGTCATCGCTGAAGTGGATCGCCGCGTTTCGCGCATCCGTCCGAGAAAGATCGTCGCGTCGGTGCCGGGGATGAGCTCGGTATTGCGCCAGTGCAACCGGGGGAGATTGCAGTAGTCCTCTACTGCGTACTGCGTATCGGAACAGAGTCACGATTTTCCGATCACAGTGCAGCAGAAAGAAGACCCATCATGTCCACGTTGTCTGCGGTACACGCCCATCCGTTGCACGTGCCGCACCTCAAGCACCTTCATGCGATCGAAGCCGTCGTGGCGATGTTCCACATGGGAACTCGGCCGGAACGGATCCACTATCCGCCGGACCTCACCTCCTTTCTCGAGAATGCCGCGTTGGCACGAGAGATGCGCCGACTGTGACGGCGCGAAGGACGATGAGGCGTACACCGGCATTGCCGGTCGCCTTACTCGCCATGAGTACCACCGTGGCCGGCACCAGCCTGATCGCCGTCCCCCCGGTGGCGGCATCGCCCGCCCCGCAGGCCGGGGACATCCAACTCACCGGCGGCGGCACGGCCCTGGTGTACGACGGCAGCGGTGGCCCGATGCTGCCGCCCCCGCAGTTTCTCGATGCGATCAACACGCTATATCTGCAGCCCGGCGGCTTCACCGGCACCTTGCAGGCCGAGCTGCTGCCCAACGAGCTCTATCCGATCACCGGTGTCAAGAGCTTGGGGTTCGGGGCGTCGGTGAGCCACGGGCTACCGATCATGCTCTCCGACATCCAAAATCAGATCGCCGCCGGCGGGGTGACATCGGAGAATCCCCTGGTGGTTTTCGGCTACTCGCAGAGCGCCGCGGTGGCCTCGCAGGTCATGCCGCAACTGCGCGACGCGGGTGTCCCCAGCGACCTGGTGCACTTCGTGCTGGTGGGCGATGTCAACAACCCCAACGGCGGCCTGTTGAACACCTTCGATTTTCCGGCCGGCAACAGCTGGGCCTTCACCGCCGCGAACTTCCCGTTCAGCCCCCCGACCCCGTCGGATCTGTATCCGACCGACATCTACAGCCTCGAATACGATGCCAGCGCCGACTTTCCGCATTACCCGCTCAATCTGTTGTCGGTCCTCAACGCCCTGATAGGAAACTTCACCCAGCACTTCATCTATGCGAACCTCACCCCGGAGCAGGTCGACAGTGCGATTCTGCTGCCGGGATCCGAGACGCTGTCCGGCGAAGGCCTCACCGACTACTACATGATTCCGAGCGCGAGCCTGCCGTTGCTGATGCCGCTGCTGTTCCTCCCCGGAATCGGCCAGCCCCTGTATGACCTGCTGGAGCCCGTCACACGGATCCTGGTGAACCTGGGCTACGGCAGCATCGACGAAGGATGGAATCAGGGGCCGGCGAATGTTCCCACGACGTTCGGGTTGTTCCCGCAGATCGACCTGGGCCAGCTTTCTACGGCACTGGGCAACGGCTTGCAGCAGGGAATCAACGACGCCCTCAACACCATTGCGAATCCGGTCAGCTATGAAGAGCAGCTCGCGCCCTGGCTGCCGTTCGCGGAATCGATCTACACCCACGGATTCGCGCCGGAGAACCCGACGTTTGACGATGTGATGGAGGGGCTTCTCACGCTCGCCGGCTTCCCGGTTTCCGACGTGACGCTCAATTCACCGGTGGCCGACATCATCACCATGATCAACAGCACGCTGGCCTACGACTACTCGGCGCTGCCGCCCGCCGCCGACGCGGTCAGTGCGCTGTTCACCAGCCTCCCCGCGTACGCCGCGAACATCTTTGTCGACCAGCTTCTGGACGGTGACCTTCTTGACGCGATCGGGCTTCCACTGGCGGCGTATTCAGGTCTGATCCCGTTCGATCTGCTGCTCGGTGCTCCACCGGCACTGTTCGCGGCCATCGGTACCCTGGACAACTTCATGGAGCTGTTCTCGTAAACGCCTTCGCCCAGTCGATATGACGTTCGAAACCGAGCAATTCCGCCTTGGCGCGGTAGCGAGTCGCCATTTCCAGGTAGGTGGCCTCGTCCCCCCGCGCGCGGGAGAGCAGCGCATTGAGCCGTAGCAGCGTGATCTCGCACATCGCCGAGCCTTGACCTGCCGGCAGGTTCGCCAACCAGCCGACTACATCTTCGGCTTCGGCCAGGTCGCCCTCGGAGCCGCGCGCCAGCAGGGTCTCCACCAGGACGGCGGTGCCCCACACCCCATAGAAGACATTGCCGGCGTTGCGCAATTCGTCGACCGCTGAGCGCATCACCGCAATGGCAGCATTGCGGTGGCCGCTGCGGGCGGTCTCTCGGGCGGCCCACACGTCGGTGACCGGGATCAGGAACAGGGCGCGCTTGCGCAGCCAGATGTCGCGGGTCTGCATCATCAGTTCAAGCCCCCGATGACGATCGGCCGCGTTGTCCCGATTGATCAGCACGACACCGAGCGCATAGCCGGCCAGCCCGAGTGCGCGATCGCTGCTGGCCCGTTGGGCGGATTGCAGCGCCTCCTCGCACGCGCGTTCCGCGGCGGCGCTGGGCCGAAGCACCCCGTACTGCAACGCGAAACCGTAGGTCCAGGCGACGGTGCTGCCCAGGGTTTCCGCGTTGCTGCGCAAGGCCATCGCAACGGCATCGTGGAGGTCTGGGAGCCATCCGGCACGGCCCAGCCACCACCGGGCACTGCCGCGCCATGCCAGTGCGATCGCGAGAGGTGATCCCACGCCGAAGTTGGCACCCTTGGCGGGGTCGCCCTCGGCCAGGTCGACGATGGTCTGCGACCACCGCAAGATCTCGTCGAATTCACCGACACAGAGCCAGTTGACGAACGCCATGAACGCCAAGCCCATGGTCGGGGAACGATCGCCGATCGACTCGAACAATGCCATCTGCTGGGATGCCAGCTGCGCGCCTTCACGTGATCGGCCCGCGTAAAGCAGCTCGGTGGCCAGGGCGGTCATCCCGATGGCCAGCGACACTTGATCGCCGGCCGCGCCGCACAACTCCTGCAGTTCCTCGAAGCGACTGCGGCTCTCCTGGACTTCTCGGGCCTGCCAGTCGGTGGCGCACAGCATGGTTCGCGGAGCGATGCGCATCGACAATCGTTCTGGGTCGGCTGCCGGAAGCGCGTCGGCGATGTTGCGCGCCCGCTCCCAGCTGCCCCGGGCCGCGACCAGATCGCGGTTGGTGGACCATGCCCCGGCGCGCATGTGCCAGGCGTACGCCTCGCGCAGTTCGCCCGCAGCCTGCAGGTGTTCGGCTATCAACGCCGCGTTGTCGTCCATCGACCCAGGCGCACGCTCCTGGATCGCTGCGGCCAGCTTCCGGTGCCATCGGGCGCGATCGGACTTGAGCTGCGATTCGTAGACCACAGTGCGGATCAGCGGATGCCGAAAGGCGTACTGGGCACTCGCGGTGAGATCAACCTCATCGATGAGCTCCGCCTCGAGCAGCTCGTCGAACACCGCATCGACGCCCAGTGCGGGCAACAGCTCCGCGCCGAAGCGTGCTCCGATCACCGAGGCCGCGTTCAATGTTCGTTTGGCCCCGCTGCTGAGCTGGTCGGTGCGCGCCTCAATGGCCGCCTGCACAGTGGGGGGCACCGTGACGTCCGCGGCCCGCGTGCGGCAGACGTAGCCGCCGTGTTCGCCCTCCAGCGCCCCGCGCTGGGCCAGCTCGCGCACCATCTCCTCGGCGAAGAACGGATTACCGGCGGCTCGCCCGGCAATGATCGCGGTCAGCTCGCCGACCGACGGATCCGATCCCAACAGCTCGCCGGTCAGCGCCGTGATGTCCGAATCATCTAGCGGAGCAAGGATTATTTTCTGTGCATCGGGTAGCTGGGTCAGCGCGCCGCGGTAGTCGGGGCGGTAGGTGATCAGCACCATCGAGGGGGTGCGGGGGAGCACTGCCAAGAAGTCCGCGATCAGAGAATCGCTGACGGCATCGATCCAGTGCGCATCCTCGATAATGAACAAAGTTGGTTCGGTGCGGGCCAACGACGCCGAGTTGATCAGAGCCGTCAGCCGGTCGCGGCGGGTATCGGCGTCGATCTGGGGCAGTGTCACATCAGGGTCGGCGATACCCAGCAGATCGTCGAGCAGCAGCAGATCCTGCGCGTCGGCGTGCCCAAAGCGGTCGCGGACCCGTGCGCGGGCGTCCTCGTCCCACCGGTCAGCTACGCCGATGCTCGCCCGCAGCAGCCTCGACACGGCCTGGAACGGGATGTCACCGGCATGCGACTCGCAGAATGCCCACACCACCTTCACGCCGCGACCTGCCGCGGCCGCCGCGGCCTCCCGGGCCATCCGGCTCTTCCCGATGCCCGGCGCCCCCACCACACTGGTCACACTGCCGTGACCGCGGATCGCGCGGTCGACCATCGCCGCTACGGCGGCCAGCTCCCCGCGCCGGCCGATGAGGCTGGACTCCGCACGCCGGACCGCGCGATGCCGCTCGGCCATGCCAAACAGCTGTCGGGCGGGCACGGGGTCGTGGGTGCCTTTGATTCGAACCCATTCGACATCACCTAGTGCGGCCGTGCCTTCGACGAGCGCGGCTGTCGACATGCTCAGCATGATCCCGCTTGGTGGCGCGACCGACTCCATCCGTTGGGCTATCCCGACCTGCTCACCCACCGCGGCGTAGCCGAACTGTCCCGACCCGATCCCGCCCCCGATCACCTCGCCGGAGTTCAACCCGACCCGCAGCCGCAGCTCGATACCGTCGCGTTCGGCGACCTCGACAGCAAGCCGCTTGGACTGCTCTTGAACCTCCAGGGCCGCCAGACAGGCCCGTACGGCGTGGTCTTCCACGGCGACGGGGGCCCCGAACACCGCCATGATCCCGTCGCCCGTCCACTGTGCGAGCGTGCTCCCGTAGCGCTGTACCACCGCCGCGCAGCGGTCGGCGAGTTCGGCCATGATCTCGCGCAAGCGCTCAGAACCCACCGCCGCGGCGATGTCCATCCAGTGCACCACGTCGGCGAACAGCGCCGTCACCTGCTTGTATTCGGCAGGTGCCGGGGTAGTTGCGACTGCCGTTCCGCACTCGTTGCAGAACTTGAAGGCCGCGGGCAGCCCCGTGCCGCACGAACTGCACACCAAGGCTGGCAGTTCCGACAGCGGCCCAATGCCGTTCACGTCGCTATCGTGTCACCGCAGACCCTTGGCTGGGTACCGCGTTCAGCAAGAAACTTCCAGTGGCGGCCTGGGACTACTCCGGGTGCGGCTCGGCGACCACGGTCGCCAGCTGTGGCTGCGCCTCGGCCTTGACCCGCGCGAACAGCTCTTTGTAGTACGGCATGCAGTCGGCCATCGCCTGCTCGGTGGTGAACAGCGGCCGGTAGCCGAGGTCGCGGCCGGCCTTGGCGATCGAGAAGTAGTTGTTCAGGTAAAGCCGCTCCACCGCACCGGGTTCCAACATCGGTTCGGGTAGGCCGAAGCGGAAGTGCAGCCACTGCCAGGCGAACATCACGTCGCGCACCATGCGTCCGGAAACCCGCAGCCGGGGCCAGTGCTCGCCGCACGCTTCGACGACCGGCCGCGCGAACTCGAACATGTTGATCGGTTCGCCGTCGTTGATGAAGTAGGCCTGACCGGGCGCCGATCCGCCGGGAACCAAGTGCTCGGCGGCCAGGATGAAGCCGTGAATCAGGTTGTGCACGTAGGAGTTGTCGAGCTTGGCTCGTTTACTGCCGATGAGAACTTTGACGTGACCGGCGACCACGCTTTCGAACAGCTTGCGGAACATGGTCTGGTCACCGTCGCCCCAGATGCCCGACGGACGGATCGCACACGTGAGCATGCCGTCGATGCCGTTCTCGCCCAGCACGAACTTCTCGGCGACCACTTTGGTCTCGGTGTAGAGGTCGTTGAACTTGGTGGTGTAGGCCATGGTCTCGTCGCCGCCAGAGATGGCTTTGCCGCCCATCACCACACTGTTGGAGGCGGTGTAGACGAACCGCTTCACCCCGGCCAGCTGTGCGGCCTGGACCAGATTCTTGGTGCCGTCGACGTTGACCGCGAAACTGCGCCGGCGGATCTCGTCGGTGACTTTGGCACCGCCCTGCAGATCGATGATGGCCGCGGTGTGGAACACGGTGTCGATGTTGGCGACCGCCGCTGCCACCGTCGGAGGGTCGCAGATGTCGCCTTCGAGCTTCTCCAGGTTCGGGTGGTCGGGCAGGCTCGACGGTGCGCGGTCGAAGGAGCGCACCTGGTAGCCGCGTTCCAGCAGTGTCCTGACGAAGTTGGTTCCTACGAAGCCGGAGCCCCCGGTGACCAGTACCCGGCCGAGTTCCGTAGTCAGTGATGGATCACCCATCGGGCGAGCATAACTGAACGTGTTTCAGTTCCCGTGGTCTTGCCCAGGGGGAGGTCACCCGCGGTCGTCGTCGGCGGGCTCGGCGTCCAGCGCTTCCTGCACCCGGCGCCGGGCTCCGGCCAGGTGCTCTTCACACCGCTTGGCCAGCTGCTCGCCCCGTTCCCACAGGCTCAGTGACGCGTCGAGATCCATTCCGCCCTGCTCCAGACGCTGCACCACGTCAATCAGCTCGTCGCGGCACTGCTCATAGCCGAGCTCACTAACGGGTGTCACCGGATCGGCCTGCTCAGCTGCCATCGCTGGGTCCTTCAAGAAGTCGCCCCTCACTCGTCGCCGCCACGGCCCCGTCGGCCACCCGGATTCGCAGCCGGGTCCCGGCCGCCGCATCGTCGACCGACCGCAGTACGTGCGGCCCCGCTGCGCCGACAGTCTGGACGACCGCATAGCCGCGCGCCAATGTCGCGGCCGGGCCCAGGGTAGCCAGCCGAGCCGCCAGATGCCCCACCCGTTCGCTTTGCACGGCGATCAGCCGGGTGACATCGCGGCGCACCGCGGCCAGGGCGCGCTGGACCTCCTCGCCGCGCTCGGTCAGCGCGCGCAGCGGGTCGGCCAGCACCGGTCGGCTGCGCAGCTGCATCAGCACGCGGTCCTCACGCACCACCCAGTTACGCACCGCCTGCGCACTGCGTCGCCGCAGGTCATCGACCAGCGCCTGTTCGGCGGCGGCGTCCGGAACGATCCGCTTCGCCGCGTCGGTGGGGGTCGCCGCGCGCAGGTCAGCGACCAGATCGCACAACGGGCTGTCGGGTTCGTGGCCGATCGCGCTGACCACCGGGGTGCGGCACGCCGCGATGGCCCGGCACAGGCTTTCGTCGGAGAACGGCAGCAGATCCTCGACGCTGCCGCCGCCGCGGGCCAGCACGATCACCTCGACGGCTTCGTCGGCGTCCAGGTCGCGCAGCGCCTCGACGATCTGGGCGACGGCGGTCGGTCCCTGCACGGCGGTGTTGCGCACCGCGAAGCGCACCGCCGGCCACCGGGTGCCGGCTACCGTCATGACGTCGTGCTCGGCGGCGCTGGCACGACCGGTGATCAGCCCGATGGTGCCTGGCAGGAACGGCAGCGGCCGTTTCAGGCGCGGATCGAACAATCCCTCGGCGTCCAGCAGCCGCCGTAGCCGCTCGATGCGCGCCAGCAGTTCACCGATCCCGACGGCGCGGATCTCGCTCAGGCGCAGCGAGAAGGTGCCCCGGGCGGTGTAGAAGTTGGGCTTACCGCAGACCACCACCTGGGTGCCTTCGGTCAGTTTGACCGGCGCCGAAGCCACCATTTCGGGGCTGCACGTCACGGTCAGGGACATGTCGGCGGCCGGATCGCGCAACACCATGAACACGGTCCGCACGCCCGGGCGCAGGTTGATCTGGGTGAGCTGCCCTTCCACCCACACCGAACCCAGCCGGTCGATCCAGCCCTTGACCCGGATGGCAACCGCGCGGACCGGGAACGGGTTTTCGGCGGATTCGCCCGGCGCGGGGGCGGTCACTTCGCGGTGGTGCGGGTGATCCTGTTGGCCAGCAGCGTCTGGAACGGTGCCCGGGCCTTGGTGGCCTCTTCATAGGCGAGCAGGGTCTCCAGCTCGTCGAGGCTGAGCGAGGCCAGCCGGGCCCGCAGCTGGGCCAGGGTCAGCGAGCCGTAGTCGAGCTCGTCGACCAGGTCGGGGGTGGGCACGGCAGAGTCCGCGGCCCCGTTGCGGCCGGCCGGGGCCTCGTCGGCGGGTGCGCTCGGCGGAGTGGCCCCCTCTTCGCTGAACGAATACAGGGCGAAGCGCCCTTCGGTGCGCGGGTCGGCGTCGTCGTCGTCGAAAGCCGCGGCACCGCCGTCGAAACTGTCCTCGATGTCGTCATCGAAGGTTGCCCACTCCGGCTGCTCGTCTTTCGGCGGGAACAGCGACTCGAGAGTGGTGTCGCCTTTGTTGACCAGCTCGGCGACACCCTGCTGCCAGCGCATCACCGCGTGCGCGGCCTGGCTGGCCAGCGTCATCGGGTAGGTCAGGATGGTTTGCGGCAGCTTCAGGGTCTCTTCGACCGCGACGGTGGCCGCGCCGACCAGAAGCCGGACTCCAAAGGGTGCAGTTGCCATGGCCCCCAGCCTGCCTTACCCGCCGGTCATCTCCAAGTATTGACCGGCATGACGCGAGCTGGCGGTCTCGTGTTGGCAGACCGTACGCTGGTTGCCATGCCCGAAACCGTCGACGTGGAGATCGCCTACAGTTCAGCAGCGCGGGTGAACGGCGCCCCCGCGGGCAAGCGGGTGCTGCTGGCGGAGCCGCGCGGGTACTGCGCGGGCGTGGACCGGGCAGTCGAGACCGTCGAGCGGGCGCTGGAGAAGCACGGCGCCCCGGTATACGTGCGGCACGAGATCGTGCACAACAAGCATGTGGTCGACACCTTGACGAACAAGGGCGCGGTCTTTGTGCACGAGACCGACGAGGTCCCCGAAGGCGCGATCGTGGTGTTCTCCGCGCATGGCGTGGCGCCGACCGTGCACGAGTCGGCCGCGGACCGCAACCTGCGGGTGATCGACGCGACCTGCCCTCTGGTGACCAAGGTGCACAACGAGGCCAAGCGGTTCGCCCGAGACGGCTACGACATTCTGCTGATCGGCCACGCCGGCCACGAAGAGGTCGTCGGGATCATCGGCGAGGCGCCCAACGACGTGCAGCTGGTCGACGGCTTAGATGCGGTAGCCGCGGTGACCGTCCGCGACGAGAACAAGATCGTGTGGCTGTCGCAGACCACGCTCAGCGTCGACGAGACCATGCAGACAGTGCTCAAGCTGCGTGAACGGTTCCCGAACCTGCAGGATCCGCCCAGCGACGACATCTGCTACGCCACCCAGAACCGCCAGACCGCGGTCAAGGCGATGGCCCCGGAGTGCGAGCTGGTGATCGTGGTGGGCTCGCGGAACTCCTCGAACTCCTGCCGACTGGTCGAGGTGGCGCTGGGTGCCGGTGCCCGCGCGGCCCACCTGGTCGACTACGCCGAAGACATCGACCCGGCGTGGCTGGCTCCCGAGGCCGGCGAGGTGCAGACCATCGGCGTCACCTCGGGTGCGTCGGTGCCGGAGATCCTGGTCCGCGGTGTGCTGGAGCGTCTCGGCGAGTACGGCTACGGGACTGTGTACCCGGTGGCCACCGCCAACGAGACCTTGGTGTTCGCGTTGCCGCGCGAGATCCGGCCGAGCCGCCGGTAGATCGGGTCGGCGCCATCGGGCGTCGCTAGATGTCGAACTCCCAGGAGTCGGCGTCCTCGCGCGGTTGACGCGAGCGGCTGCGGGGCGCTGCCTCGGCCTCGTCGGCTCCTGACCTGCGGTAGCGCACCTGGGAAACGGGGTGCCGAGTGCCGGTTCCGTTGCCGCGCCCCTCAGCTCCCGGCGGAGCCGGCCGGCGCCGGGGCATCGATTCGGGTGCCTCGGAGGGACGGTAGCTGCGCGGATGCGGATCCCGATTGGCCCTCGAGAGCGGGTCAGCTTGGCGCGAGGCGTCCTGGGGCGGGCGCGGCCGGCGCCGCGGCTCGTCTTGCCAGTCGGGTGCCGGACGCCGGCGCGGCTGGCGCTCGTCGTGCGCCTCGGGAGCCGGGCGTCGCCGCCGCTGCACGGGTTCGTCGCGGCCGTCCGCTGCGGGACGCCGACGCGGGCGCGGGTGGTCTGCGGCGCGGGCGTCCAGGTCCGGCCGAACGTGCCGCGAACGCGTCGGCGCCGAGCCGTTGGAAGCACCGCGGCGCTCGGTGGAGCGGGTCCGTGATCGGGCCCCAGAACCCCCACGCGCGGCCCGCCGGGACTCTGCGGTGGCGCGACGCGGGCGCTGACCCGGGCGCTCGCTGCGGGAGGCCGGCTTCTCGATGGCGTGCGCGGGGTTGCGGGTCAGGGCCGAGGTGAGCATGGCGCCGATGCGGTCGCTGAATGTGGCCCGCTTCGGGGTGGCGTCGTCTTCGCTATCGCGGGTCTCGCGCTTCGCGGTTCCGCCCAGCATCCCCAGATACCACCGGACCATCCCGATCAGCAGCACGGCCGCGGCCGTGAACAGCATCAGCGGGAAACGTTCGATCAGGGGGTAGCCGCAGTTGATGACGATGGCCTTGAGGCCCGGGAACCCGCCGCCGCGCAGCATCCAGTACGCGCCGGGCACGGTGGCGAACAGGATCAATGGCGGCTGGACCACCGTGGTGAACACCGCCGATTGCTGCACCATGAGAACCGCGGCGATACAGCCCATCGCGTAGAGGGCGGAGAAGACGATGGACAGTTCTTTGTCGCCGGAGCCGGCGTCGAAGGCCACTCCGACCGCGGTCGCGACCACCGCCACTGCCACCGCACTCCACCACGGCAAACCGGCGATGCTCGGCAAGATCGAACGGTGGTCAGCGGCCACTGCCGACTTCTCCCGCGCTACTGCCACACACTGAAGGTACCGGCTGGCGGCGGCGGGGACGCACGGCGGCACGCCCCGGGCTCTAGACTTGGCTTCCCGTGAGCCTGAGCCTGGGAATCGTGGGGTTGCCCAACGTTGGTAAGTCGACCCTGTTCAACGCGCTGACACACAACGATGTGTTGGCCGCCAACTACCCGTTCGCGACGATCGAGCCCAACGAGGGTGTGGTGCCGCTGCCCGATCCCCGGCTGACCAAGCTGGCGGAGATCTTCGGCTCCGAGCGGATCCTGCCCGCGCCGGTGACGTTCGTCGACATCGCCGGCATCGTCAAGGGCGCCTCGGAGGGGGCCGGGCTGGGCAACAAGTTCCTGGCCAACATCCGCGAGTGCGACGCCATCTGTCAGGTGGTGCGGGTGTTCGCCGACGACGACGTGGTGCACGTCGACGGCAAGGTGGACCCCGAGGCCGACATCGAGGTGATCGCCACCGAGCTGATCCTGGCTGACATGCAGACCCTGGAGAAGGCGGTTCCGCGGCTGGAGAAGGAAGCTCGCAACAACAAGGACCGCAAGCCCATGCACGAGGCCGCGGTGGCCGCCGCGGCGATCCTCGACACCGGCAAGACCCTGTTCGCCGCCGGGGTGGACACCGCGCCGCTGCGCGAGCTGAACCTGCTGACCACCAAGCCCTTCCTGTATGTGTTCAACGCCGACGAGTCGGTGCTCACCGATGCCGCGCGGGTCGCCGCGTTGCGCGAGCTGGTGGCCCCGGCCGACGCGGTGTTCCTCGACGCCAAGATCGAAGCCGAGCTCGCCGAGCTCGACGACGAGTCGGCGATGGAGCTGCTGGAGTCGATCGGGCAGAGCGAGCGCGGCCTGGATGCCTTGGCGCGGGCCGGATTTCACACTCTGAAGCTGCAGACCTACCTGACCGCCGGGCCCAAGGAGGCGCGGGCCTGGACCATCCACCAGGGCGACACCGCGCCCAAGGCCGCCGGGGTGATTCACACCGACTTCGAGAAGGGCTTCATCAAGGCCGAGGTGGTCTCCTACGACGACCTGGTCGAGGCCGGCTCGATGGCTGCGGCCAAGGCCGCCGGCAAGGTGCGCATGGAGGGCAAGGACTACGTCATGGCCGACGGGGACGTGGTCGAATTTCGGTTCAACGTGTAGGTGGACGGTCTCGCGTTAGCGTCTAGCGCATGGCCATCAAATTCGAGAACGTCGGCATCGCGGTGGACGACCTCGAAGCAACAATCGCCTTCTTCACCGACCTCGGTTTGACTCTCGTCGGACGTGACACCGTGAGCGGGGAATGGACCGACATCGCGGCGGGTCTCGACGGTAACCACGCCAACATTGCAATGCTCCAGACGGCTGACGGCCAGGGCCGCATCGAGCTGTTCGAGTACATCCACCCCTGGGCCATCGAGTCGAATCCGACGCTTCCGAACGAGATTGGTATGCACCGCGTCGCCTTCTCGGTCGACGACATCGACGAGGCTCTCGGTATCGCCGCGAAGCACGGATGTCACCCGCTCCGCGGTGTGGCCAACTACAACGACGTGTACAAGCTCACCTATGTCCGCGGTCCCAGCGGAATCATCGTCATGCTCGCCGAGGAGCTGGGGAACACCTGACTCATGGCGGGTGGCGCAGGCACGGCGGCGCGAGTGACGTTGCTTACAAGGGGCGAGCGGGCCAGGTGGTGGGAACGGGTCGCGCGTTAAATCCTCGAAACATCGGGTGCGCAACGGGCCAATAGGCGGTTAGCTGGTCGGTAACTGCCGATGGAGGGAGCGCCGAATGGTTGCGCGTAAGCCTCGATTGCGGACGGTCTCGGATGATCCGGCCCGAGTCGAATATCGAACCGTGCACGGATATCGCCGGGCGTATCGGGTGGCCGGGGACGGGCCGCCGCTGCTGTTGATCCATGGGATTGGAGACAATTCGTCGACCTGGAAGCCGCTGATCCCGCTGTTGGCGCAGAAGTACACGGTGATCGCCCCGGATCTCCTCGGTCACGGGCTCTCGGATCAGCCGCGCGCTGACTATTCCGTCGCCGCGTTCGCCAACGGCATGCGAGATCTGCTGTCGGTCTTGAATTGTGACCGGGTGACGGTCATCGGGCACTCCTTGGGCGGCGGGGTGGCGATGCAGTTCTGCTACCAGTACCCACAGATGGTTGAGCGGCTGGTGTTGGTGGCCGCCGGCGGGGTGACGCGCGAGGTCAACCCCGCGCTGCGGCTGGCGTCCCTGCCGGCTGCACCGCAGGCGCTGGCCGCACTTTCGGTGCCGGGATTTGAGACAGCGCTTCGGATGGTTCGGGGGCGACTCGACAAGACGAATCTGCCGGCGCTTCTAGTCGACCTGCCCGAGATCCTGCGGGTGCTAGGTGATTTGAGGTCGCCGAACAAGCGGGCGGCGTTCGTGCGGACGCTGCGCGCCGTGGTGGATTGGCGCGGGCAGATGGTCACCATGCTCGACCGCAGTTATCTCACTGAACGGCTCCCGATCATGATCGTCTGGGGCACTCACGATCTGGTGCTGCCGTATTCGCACGCCAAGCTCGCACACGCCGCTATGCCGCATTCGCGGCTGGAAACCTTCTTTGATTCCGGTCATTTCCCGTTCCGTGACGACCCGCTGCGGTTCGCCGACCTCGTCGACGACTTCATAACCAGCACGGTGCCGCTGGATTTCGACCTGGAACGGTGGCGTCGGCTGCTTGCCGACGGAGCGCCCGCCCCAGCGGCGGCGGATCCGGATGCGGAGTTGCTGCGCGCGTTGACAGACGGCCGCAGCGCCACCTGAGAGTGGATTTCGGCGGCCGCTAGTTCTCCACTGTCTGAGGTTGAAAGCCATCCGCGCCGGATACGTCGCCGACGTGTGTCTCGCCGGTGACCTCACCGCGACGGCGATAGGGGAGGCTCATCCTCATGTCGGTGGTTGAGGCGATCTACCTGGTCGCGGCTGTGCTGTGGATTGTTGTGGTGGTGGCCGCAGCGTGCGTCGGAGGCCACTACCTGGTGAAGCTTCGTGCCAGGCGCCGCCAGGTGACCGGGCTGATCGACACCGTGCGGCTGTCCATCGAGCGCGCCATCAGCCCGTACCGGGCAGTGGCCGCCGTCGGTGCCGCCGTTCTTCAGCGTGCGGTTGCCGGACGCGGCGTCTTCGGGAGCGTCGCTCAGTTGATGATCTCGTCGAGCCCTTCAGCGCGCAGCGCGGCCAGCTGATCACGCCATTCCTGAAGTGCTTCCGGCGTCAATCGCGGCCAATCGATGATCTCTTCGGCGACGCGCAGCGGTGCACTGCTGCGATACGAGCGGGTCGGGTTGCCGGGGAACTTCTTGTCGGTCACGTTGGGGTCGTTCTCGAACTCACCGGTCGGTTCGACCCGATACACCCGCGGCGTGCCGTCGCCGGCAGCGAGCTCGGCAGCCAGCCCGGCACCGCTGAGCAGCGCGGTGAAGTAGATGTGGTTCATCACGATCTCGGGCCGGTAGTTGGACCGGAAGCCCGCGCTGAGTAGGTCACCCACCATCAGTTGAGCCTTGGTGCCGTGAAAGAACGGGCCCGCTTCCTCGATCGCGTCCATCGGCTACAGGGTATCGACGCGTGGAGGCCCTCGATCGGTAATCTGACCGCGGTGCGGATTCGTGACTGCGTGGGGCCTGCCGAATATCCTCGGCTGGTGGCGATCTGGCGCAGTGCCGTCGATGCGACCCACGACTTTCTGACCGAAGCCGACCGCGCGGACATCGAGGGACAACTGGCCGATGTCTACTTCCCAGCCGTTCGCCTGACCGTCGCTGAGATCGACGGTGAACCGGTGGGTTTCGCCGGCACGGCGGGGGAGCACCTGGAGATGTTGTTCGTCCACGCCGACGCTCGCGGCCACGGAGTCGGAAGCGCGCTACTCCAACACGTGATCGCCGCGCAGGGGATCCGCCGCGTCGACGTCAACGAGCAGAACGAGCAGGCGGTCGAGTTCTACGTTCGGCGCGGTTTTGTCGTCACCGGGCGCAGCGACCTTGATGAGGCGGGTCGGCCATACCCGTTGCTGCACATGGAGGCACTGCTGGCGCAGGTCCTGAGCTATCTGGACGAGCATCGGCCGAGAGACTTGCTAGGGGCCTATCTCTACGGGTCGGCGGCCACCGCCGGGCTGCGGCCGGACAGCGACGTCGATCTGCTGGTTCTCACACGCACGTCGCTGTCGGAGGCCGAGCGGGCGTCGCTGGTGGCAGTGCTGTTGGGTGTGTCCGGGTGGAGCGGGCATGCCGCCCAATTCCCCGAGGTTGCCGACCGCCGGCCGTTGGAGCTGACCAGCCTCGTCGTGGCCGACGTTGATCCGTTGCCGCAGACACCCCGCCGCGACTTCCAAATCGGCGAATGGTTGCGCGCGGAGCTGCTGGACGGCCACGTCCCGCCTGCCGTTCCCGACCCCGACGTGGTGGTGCTGCTGGCCACCGCCCAGAGCGCTCACCGGGTGTTGCGCGGTCAGCCGCTCGGCGCTCTTGTCGCTCCGGTGCCGCCCGAGCTACTCCGGCGTGCCCAGCTCGCGTTGTTGCCCGAGCTCATGAACGACCCGGCGGGGGAGGAACGGTTCTTCCTGCTGACCTTGGCTCGCATGCTGGTCACGATCGAGACCGGGCAGATCGTCGCCAAGGACATTGCCGCGCAGCGTGTCGCACCGAGATTGACGGGACACGATCGTGCCCTGCTGGAGCTGGCCGGGCAGGATTATCTCGGTCTTGCCCAGGTCGATTGGCGCGACCATTACGACCACGTCGTGGCGTTGGTTCCAAAGCTGGTCGGCCTGATCCGACAGGCCGACGACGTCGCATCGGACGGTTAAATCGCGATCCGCCACCAGGTTCGGCAGCCGCTGTTAGGCTCCGAAAAGGTGGGCAAAAAGTTGGCCTAACTGTCGCGATGGAGATGAAAATGCGAGGTCAACGAATTGCAATTTTGGCGGGAGTGTTAGCTGGCGGTTCGATGGTGCTGGCCGGTCCGGCCTACGCCGATCCGCCGAGCGGTCGGTACCACGTAACCGGGCAAGGGCTACAAGAAGACTTCTACTGGGAACTCAGCTCGTGTGGTTCGGACTGCCTGAACATTGCGCCATCCGGGCAACTGCACAGGCAAGGCAAGGAGTGGGCGGGCACCACCACCGGCGGATGCAAGACCACTCTGGACGAGGGCTCGCTGACCGGCAGCTATCAGTGCCCGATGCTTCCGCCGATTGCCATCACCCTGGTGAGCGCCGGCTGAAAGAAGCGGTTAGCGCAGCGGGATTCCAGTTCAACGAGTAAGCCCCGCGGTCAGTCGAGGGGTTCGACCCATTGCACGCGAGACGGTCCCGGGCTGAAGGGATCGCCGAAGTACTGGGTCTCGCGCGCGACTTCGCCGTGCACGAACTCCATCACGCTCACCACGTAGGACGGCCGACCGTCGTAGGTGAGGACGAGTTCACTGATCCACAGATCGCCACCGCCCAGGATGCGGCGGACCGTGAAGCGTTTGGCGTTCGGCTGAGCCTCCCGCGACGCCTGAATGCGGTCGCGGCCACGAATCCGCTCACCCGACTGGGGGTATTCGAGGACCGCATCGGCCCGGTAGATCCGGTGTTCGGCGTCGAAGTCGTTCGCATCCTAGGACGCCCAGTGCGCCATGAGCGCGGCGCGGATGCCGGCGTGATCGGCCATGCTAACGACGGTATCGGCTTTTCGCCCGATTGGGATCAGTCAGATCGAATGCCTGAACCGCACCCGGTTACCAGATGACGGCGAGCCCCGCGGCCGTCAGCACTAAAGCGCCTGCAGCATAGAACAGCGGGCGAGGGGCTTCCCCACCCGACTTGCGCTGCCGGGCCCGGCCGATGCCCAGCACGGCACCGAGGGCGATCAGGATCACCAGTTTGGTGCCGATCTTGGGGTAGTTGAGCACGATGCCGGCTGGCCAGGGCGCAGCCAGCGCAAGCCCGGTGAGCAGCGACAGCACCACGCCGTAGTCCATCACCGGGGTGAGCTGGAAGCGCCGTGCCGCGGCTTCGGCGATCAACGCCCCGAAAGTCACCGCGAATCCGACGATGTGCAGCAGAACTATTACGTGCCGTAGTACCTCCACGTCGCTCAGGCTAGCCGCTGGCGGCGGCAAATGGTATTCCTTCCGGCGTCCTGGCGGTCGCGCCGTTCGCCGAGCCGCGCCGGGGTCTCTACCCTTACCGTCATGACAGCCTCCACCACTCAACTGGCCGCCGTCGTCGCCGCCACCAGTGACCCCGCCGCCGCCGCCGATCCTGCCGGTTCGCAGGTGGTCTTCCGTGCCTCCGCCGTCGCGCACGACGCGGTCGCCAGCACCGTCACCCTGGGTCAGTACAGCGTCGAAGTGGACGAGCCGCCGGCGCTCGGCGGTGAGAACACCGCGCCTAACCCGGTCGAGTACTACTTGGCATCGCTGCTGTCCTGCCAGGTGGTCACCTGGCGGTACTGGGCCGAGAAGCTGGGTATCGCGGTCGACGAGATCACCGGGCGCGCCGAAGGCGACCTGGACGTGCGCGGGTTCTTCGGCCTGGACGACTCGGTGCGCCCCGGCTTCAAAGAGGTGCGGGTGGTCGTCACCGTGACCGGCCCGGAAACCGAGGAGCGGTACCGGGAACTGCATCAGGTCGTCGAAAAGCACTGCCCGGTACTGGATTTGACTACCAATGTCACCCCGGTGCGCAGCACGCTGGAAATCGGATAGCGGCGATGATCTTCATCGTGGTCAAGTTCGCGGTCAAGCCGGAGTGGGCTGAGCGCTGGCCGCAGCTGGTGGCTGGCTTCACCGAGGCCACCCGTGCCGAGCCGGGCAACCTGTGGTTCGACTGGTCGCGCAGCCTGGAGGATCCGAACGAGTACGTGCTCGTGGAGGCCTTCCGGGATGGCGCGGCCGGTGCCGCGCACGTCAACAGCGACCACTTCAAGGCGGCCATGGCCGACATGCCGCAGGCGCTGGTATCGACGCCGAAGATCATCAGCCAGCAGATAGACGCGACGGACTGGTCGGTGATGGGCGAGCTGACAGTCGATTAGGACACTAGCGCACGACGACGATCTCCCGGCCCAGCTGATAGCCGGGGGTCAACGGCAAGATGTCGCCGCTCCAGAACGACCCGGGGTCGAACCAGTTCGAATTCTTGTCCGTGGACAGCAGCCCCATCTCCTCGTAGGTGATGGCCACCGTCTCGGCGCAATATGCGGTCTGCAACGCGACCTTGCTGCTGCGGGCCTTGCGCCGCTGGCTGATCTCATGGACCTTGCGGTCCAGAAACGGAATGCCCCGGGTCCAGTCGCTGGCCGTCGGCAGCCGCCCGCGCAGCCACCGGCCGGTGAGCCGCGCTGTGGTGGGAAACGCGGTGCCGTCCATCCGCGCGATCGCCTGCAGCAGGTGGTTCTCCTGCTTACGGGTGATGGTGCCGCTGAGCTGGCGAAACCAGCAGCGCTGCTCGTAGCGGCCCATCCACTGTTCGACGGCGGCCCGGGCGTCGTTGAGCTGCACGCCGCGATGGTTGGTGCCGGTCCAGAAGTCGTGCAGCTTGTCGCCGAGCTCGGCATGCCAGATCAGCGGCGGCAGGTCATCGAGGGCGACCGTCATCCCGACGTGGTTCACCGGAGAGTTGGACAGCGTTTGGATGGCGCGGTCCGGGCCGGAGCGGCCCCGGAACAGCCAGATGTCGCCGGTGCGCGTCTCCGCCAGCGCACGCTCCAAAGTCACGGTGTGTTCGTCCACGCTCAGCACCCTAAAGTGTGAGCGTGCGCAGCATCTGGAAATGGATCGGCCTGGCGGGCGTGGTCGGGGTTGCCGCCGGGGGAGTGCTGGTGGCGCGGGACCAGCGGCGGCGACGGGCCTATACACCCGAGGAGATCCGCGCCCGGCTGCATGAGCGGCTGGCCGAGGCCGGTGGCTCGGATTAACGCAGCCTGAAGCGGATCACTCCGTGGCGGCGTCGACGGCATAGAGCCGGTGCGTGCCGGCGAAACCCTTCAGTTCGGCGTCGCGGCCGGCACCGACGGCGATGTCGTCGCATTCCTTGACGGCGTCGCGCACCGGCCCACTGATCAGGATCTGGCCACCCTCGGCGGCCGCGGCCACCCGAGCGGCCATCGCCACGTTGCGTCCGAACAAGTCATCGCCGCGGCGGACCGAGCGGCCCATGTGGACCCCGATCCGGACCCGGATCGGGTGCTGCGGTTTGCGCCCGCGTCGCGAAGCCAGCCCGTGCTGGATCGCGATGGCGCAGCGCACCGCCTGTTCGGGTTGGGCGAAGGCGATCATGAACCCGTCGCCTTGGCTCTTGACCACATGCCCGGCGTGCTGGCTCACCAGACGTTGCACCATCTCGTCGTGCCGGGCGATCAGCTTCACCCAGGCGCGGTCGCCGATCCGCTCGTTGAGCGCGGTGGAACCCTCGATGTCGGTGAACAGCACCACCACATGCCCATTCGGGGTCAGGCGCGCCAGATCGGGACGTTCGACTTCCGCCCAGTCGGCGAGGTCTTCGATCGAACTGCGCACAGCCGCGCCAAACCCCTCCTTGCGCACCAGGTTCGCGGTCTGCCACACGGTCTTGACGGCTTCACGCCCGCCGGCCAGCAACAGGTTGCGGGTGTCGACCCGACCGCGCAGCGCCTCGATCTCGGCTCGGGCCATCCGCAACTGTCGGGTCAACACCGCCAGGGCGACGGCCTCGGTGACCGCCACCGCCGCCAGCACGCCGACCGCCAGCAGCGTCGGCGTCAGCCATCCGATCCCGAACACATTCAGCCCGACACGAACTCGACGACGGCTGCACTGAAGGCATCATTGTCGTCACCGGCCGCGGTGTGCCCGGCGTCAGACAACTCGACCAGACGCGCGCCCGGCACCTTGGACAGGAAATCCGCGACACCCTCGGCGCTGACCACGTCGGACAGCTTGCCGCGGATCAGCAGGATCGGGATCTGCAGTCCCATGGCGGCGGTCTCGATCTTCTCGGTGCGCAACGCCGGATCGTCGCCGGGTTTGGTCATCAGCGCCGGATCCCAGTGCCAGTACCAGCGCCCGTCGCGGAACCGCAGATTCTTCTTCAACCCCTCGGGACTGCGGGGCTTGGCCCGGTGCGGCAGATATGCGGCCACCGCGTCGGCGGCCTGCTCCAGGGAGTCGAAGCCATCGATGTGGCTGAACATGAAGTCGCGGATCCGGGCGCTGCCGTCCTTCTCGTAACGCGGCACCACGTCGACCAACACCAGCTTGGTCACCCGCTGCGGGCCGGCCTCATCGGCCACCAGAATGCCGGTCAGCCCGCCCATGCTGGCCCCGATCAGGGCCACCGGCCGGCCGATCGCGTCGATCACCGCGACGGCGTCGGCGGTGAGCGTCTCGATGGCGTAGTCGGCATTGGGTGCGCGGTCGCTGTCGCCGTGGCCGCGGGTGTCCAGTGCGACGACGTGATAGCCGCGGTCGGCCAGGATCTGGCCGGTCTTGTGCCAGGAGTGCCGATTCTGTCCACCGCCGTGCAGCATCACGATCGTCGGATGTTCGGCGGCTTCGGTGGCGCCCCGGTTCCATTCGTCGGCGACCAGTGTTACTCCGCCGACGCCGTCGTACGCGACGGTCTGGGCTGTGCGCATCTCAAGATGGTAGATAGTTTGGACGACAGGGCGGACAGAAACGCCTGCTTGGCCCGGCCTGGGGGTGTGTGATGAGTGAACCGCGGTGGATCGACGTGGCTACGCCCGGGGTCGCGCTCAAGGCATTGAGTTGGGGCACACCGGGTGACCCGGTGGCGTTGTGTCTGCACGGGTTTCCCGACACCGCCTACGGATGGCGCCGCCTGGCGCCGCAGTTGGTGTCGGCCGGCTGGCATGTGGTGGCGCCGTTCATGCGCGGTTACGCGCCGTCGTCGATCCCCTCCGACGGCAGCTACCACATCGGCGCTCTGATGGACGACGCGCTGCGGGTGTACGCCGCCGTCGGCGGGACCGGTCGCGACGTGGTGATCGGTCATGACTGGGGCGCGATGGTCGCCACCGGCCTGGCCGCGTTGCCGGACAGTCCGTTCACCAAGGCGGTGATCATGTCGGTGCCGCCGCCGGCGTCGCTGCGCGCGGTCCGCGGGACAGACCGGTTCACCCTGGCCGGCCTCCTGCCGGCGCAACTGGTGCGCAGCTGGTACATCAGCTACTTCCAGTTGCCGTGGCTGCCCGACCGGTCCGCGTCCTGGGTGCTGCCGTTGTTGTGGCGGCGGTGGTCGCCCGGGTATGCGGCCGAGGAGGATCTGCGCCACGTCGACGCGGCCATCGGAACGCCGGAGGGCTGGCGTGCCGCGCTCGGGCCCTACCGGGCGCTGCGCAGCCTGCGGGTTCCCGACCGCTATGCCGACCTGCACCGGCACTGGCTGCAACTGCCACTGTTGCAGACGCTGTACCTGCACGGGCGCACCGATGGCTGCATGTCGCCGGCGTTCACGCGGTGGGTGCAGCCGGCGTTGCCCCCGGGCAGTGACGCCGCCGTCGTCGAAAACGCCGGCCACTTCCTGCAACTCGAGCAGCCAGACGAGATCGCCGATCGGGTGCTGCGATTTTTGACCTGACGCGCGGCGAGCGGATGACCGCGATCGACGCGCAGTTCTACTGGATGTCCGCGAAGATCCCCAGCGACCAATTCCTGCTGTACGCCTTCGCCGGGGTGCCCGCCGACCTCGACGACGCGATCGCAGACGTGCTCGACCGAGCCCGGACGATCCCCGACCTGACCATCCGGGTCGCCGAGGCCGGTGCGCTGCGCTACCCGCGGTGGGTGCCATGCACCGAGCCCAGCGAGGACGTAGCCGCGATCCGGGCCCCCGGTGACAGCTGGGACGGTTGCCTAGCTGCGGTGGCGCGCCTGACCGACGACCAGCTTGATGTCCGGGTGACGCCCTGGCGGTTGCACGTTTTCGCGCCGGTCCACGACATTCCCGGGCACCGCGGCGCGGCCACGGTAGCGGTGCTGCAAGTGGCGCATGCCCTCGCCGACGGTGGGCGGGCTTCTGCGTTGGCCGCCTGGCTGTTCGGTCGGTCCGCACCGGTGCCCGGGGTGCCGACGCCGGGCCGGGGTTTCTTGCCGTGGCGCGCGATTGTCGCGGCGCGCACCCACCGCAGCCGAGTCGATGACACTGCGGCGGGACTCTTGCCGCCCCCAGTCGGTGACCGCCCCCCGTTGGCCACCAATAACCGGCCGGCCGGCGGCCGGACACTGCGCACCCTGGTGCGGCAGCGCACCGAACTGCGCGGACCGACCGTCACCGTGGCCGTGCTGTCGGCGGTGTCGACGGCGTTGTCGGAGTATCTCGATGAACCCTGCGATGAACTGGGTGCCGAAGTGCCGATGGCCAAAGCCGGTGAGCGCCAGGCCCACAACCACTTCGGCAATATTCCGGTCGGGCTCTACCCACTGCTGGGCCACGATGCACGCTGCGAACGGATCGCCGCCGACCTCGCCGGGGGCCGGTTGCGCGGCCGCCACCCGGCGGCGGCCGCGGCCGATCGGGCCTTCGCCATGACACCCGCGGCGCTGCTGCGCTGGGGCATCGACAATTTCGACCCTGACGCCCGGCCGGAGCGGGTGACCGGCAACACCGTGGTCTCCAGTGTGCACCGCGGCGCCGCGGACCTGCGTTTCGGTGCGGTGCCGGTATTGCTGACCGCAGGGTTCCCGGCGCTGTCCCCGGCGATGGGACTGACCCATGGGGTGCACGGCATCGGCGACACGGTGGTCGTGAGCGTGCATTCCGCCGAGTCGGCGGTCAGGGATATCGAGGTATATCTGCGACTGCTGGACGCCGCGTTGTAGTTTGGGCAGATGGTCACTGCTGCTGATGTCGCATTGCTGCTCTTGCGCCTGGTTCTCGGTCTGACCATGGCGGCGCATGGGTTCAACAAGTTCTTCGGTGGAGGACGAATCCCCGGTACGGCGGGATGGTTCGAGAGCATCGGCATGAAGTACGGCAAGCTCCAGGCGGTGACGGCGGCAACCGCCGAGATTGCTGCCGGGCTGGGGCTGGCGATCGGACTGCTGACCCCGATCGCCGCCGCCGGATTCGTCGCCCTGATGGCGGTGGCGGTGTGGACCGTGCACCGTTCGAATGGCTTCTTCGTGCTGACCAACGGCTGGGAGTACAACCTGGTGCTGGCCACCGGCGCCGTCGTGGTGGCGATGCTCGGACCGGGCTACCTCAGCGCGGACCACCAGATCTTCTGCCATTGCTGGAAGAACGGCTGGCCGGGCCTGTGGATCTCGCTCGGCCTCGGGCTGGCGGGCGCCATCGGCCAGCTGGCACTGTTCTACCGGCCGGGCGGAACCAACGCGACCGGCGAGTAGGGCAACCCGCTGCCGGCGTTCTCGTCGACGACCACCCGCCGGCCCAGAAACGGAAACGCTCGCTGCGGGCACGCTTCGCGTTCGCAGATCTTGCAACCCGCACCGATCGGTACCACGGTGGCCGCGTCGCCCAGGGCGACGCCGGTGGAGTACACCAGCTTGTCGGCATGCGCCAGATCGCAACCCAACCCGACGGCGAAAGTCTTGTGCTGGCCCAGATAGCCGCGCCCCTCGGGCGGCGTGGTGGTGGCGATCCAGAAGTACTTGCGGCCGTCGGGCATCTGCGCCACCTGAGTGACGATCCGGCCAGGTTGGCTGAACGCGTCGTGCACCACCCATAGCGGACAGCTTCCACCCACCCGGCTGAAGTGAAACGCGGTGGCTGACTGGCGCTTCGAGATGTTGCCCGCCTTATCGGTGCGCACGAAGATGAACGGCACTCCGCGACGTCCGGGCTGCTGCAGGGTCGACAGGCGATGGCACACCGTCTCGAAGCCGACCTCGAAGCGGCGTCCCAGCAGGTCGATGTCGTAGCGCAGATCGGTGGCGGAACGCTGGAATTGCCGATACGGCAACAGAAACGCTCCGGCGAAGTAGTTGGCCAACCCGATCTTGGCCACCCCGCGGGACTCCGGGCTCAACGACTGGTCTTGCGCCACGATGTCCGACATCAACTCCTGCTGGGTCAGCAGTGCCAGTTGGGTGGCGATTTGGAAGGCCCGCTGGCCGGCCAGCAACCAATGCGCGATCCGCAGCACCCCAGTCGCCGGGTCGAAGACGCGTTTGGTTCCCGCGGGCAGGTCGTCGACGATCGCCACGGTGATGTCGAACCGTTGGGCCATCAGCGCAGACAGCTGAATATCCAAGCCGCCGAAACGCATCCCCGTCTCGACGAACAACCTCTCGGCGGCGTTGTCGAGTTCACCGATGTAGTTGTTGCGGTCGTAGAAGAAGTCGCGGACCTCCTCGAACGGCATCGGCCGCGCCACGGTATGCGCCGAGTCGCCCGAAATCTGTGACCGGTAGGACTCCAGTTCCTCGGTGGCCCCGCGTAGTTGGCGATGCATGGTCAGCAGACTGTTGCCGATGTCGGGCATCCGTGCGACGAGTTCCTCGATCTGACTGTCACTGGCGGCGTGTTCGCCGGCGGTCGCGGTGAACATGTCGCGCAGCTCGGCCACCAGCCGGGCGTCGGCGTCCCCAGAGAAGTACTGTGCGGGCAGGCTGAACCGGTCGGTGAGCGCCAGCAACACCGGAACGGTGATCGGCCGCTGGTCGTTCTCGAGCTGGTTGACGTAGCTGGTGGACAGATTCAGCGCGCGTGCCAATGCCACCTGGGTCAGGCCGCGGTCCTCGCGCAGGCGTCGCAGCCGGGCCCCGGCGAACGTCCGGGTGGTAGTGGGTGCCATCGGTGCAGCGTAACCTGCGACCACATTCGCAACGTTCGCAATTCCGGCCAGCGCAGGACGCATTATTACGCATTTCCCATGCATACCGGGGTTTATCTTGCGTGCGTAGGGTGTGGAACATGCAGCTACATGACGTGAAGACCCGCCGCAGTGCCGATGACTTCCCCCGCTCCGAGCACCTCGCCTGGAAGATCGCACAAGTCGCTGCCGACCCGGTCGCCGTTCCCGACGACACCGCGGCAATGGTGATCAACCGGATCATCGACAACGCGGCGGTCAGTGCTGCCTCGGTACTGCGCCGGCCGGTAACCGTCGCCCGCCGCCAAGCCCTGGCGCACCCATCGAAGCCGGGCGCTGCGGTCTTCGGTATCGAGGGCACCTATTCCGCCGAGTGGGCGGCCTGGGCCAACGGCACCGCGGTGCGCGAACTCGACTTCCACGACACCTTCCTGGCTGCGGAGTACTCACACCCCGGCGACAACATCCCGCCGCTGGTGGCCGTCGCCCAGCAGCTCGGGCTCTCCGGCGCCGACCTGATCCGCGGCCTGGCCACGGCGTATGAGATTCAGGTAGATCTGGTCAAGGGAATCTGCCTGCACGAGCACAAGATCGACCACGTCGCCCATCTCGGACCTTCGGTGGCCGCCGGCATCGGCACCATGCTGCGGCTGGACCCCGAGGTGATCTACTCCGCGGTCGGCCAGGCGCTGCACCTGACCACCGCCACCCGCCAGTCCCGCAAGGGCTCGATTTCCAGCTGGAAGGCCTTCGCGCCGGCATGGGCCGGCAAGGTCGGCATCGAGGCCGTCGACCGGGCGATGCGCGGTGAGGGTGCTCCGGCCCCAATCTGGGAGGGCGAGGACGGCGTCATCGCCTGGATGCTGTCGGGCAAAGACCACACCTACCAGGTGCCGCTGCCCGGCCCCGGCGAGGCCAAGCGCGGAATTCTGGACACCTACACCAAGGAGTACTCCGCGGAGTACCAGAGCCAGGCGCTGATCGACCTGGCCAAGCGGCTCCGGGAGCGGATCGGCGACCTGAGCCAGGTGGCCACCATCAAGCTGCACACCAGCCACCACACCCACTACGTGATCGGCACCGGTTCGGGTGATCCGCAGAAGTTCGACCCGGACGCGTCGCGGGAAACCCTGGACCACTCGGTGATGTACATCTTCGCCGTCGCGTTGGAGGACGGCAGCTGGCACCACGTGCGGTCGTACTCCCCGGAGCGTGCACACCGTCCCGACACCATCGCGTTGTGGCAGAAGATCTCCACCGTCGAGGACCCGGAGTGGACCCGGCGCTACCACTCGACCGACCCGAATGAGAAGGCCTTCGGGGCTCGCGCCGAGGTGACGCTGTCCAGCGGGGAAGTGATCACCGACGAGTTGGCGATCGCTGATGCGCACCCGCTGGGGGCCCGGCCGTTCGAGCGCAAGCAGTACATCGGCAAGTTCACCGAACTCGCCGAGGGCATCGTGACCACCGCCGAGCAGGAGCGATTCCTGTCCGCGGCCGAAGGGCTCGCCGGTCTCAGCGGCGCCGAGCTCCGCGGACTCAACATCGTCGTCGAGCCTGCCCTGCTGGACCAGGCGCCGGCGACTCCCAACGGGATTTTCCGGTGAGTGGGCTGCTCGGGGCGGCCGCGGCCCCGTCGGACAAGCGGGTGGCGTTTCGCTCGGGTCTGAATTCTGGTCAGCTGCAACGGTTCCCGGGCGCGTTCTCGCCGCTGGTCGCCAAGCTGGTGGCCGAGATCGGATTCGAGGGCGTCTACGTCTCCGGCGCGGCGCTCTCGGCCGACCTGGGGCTGCCGGACATCGGGCTGACCACGCTGACCGAGTTGGCCGGACGCGGCGCCCAGATCGCGTCCGCCACCAGCCTGCCCACCTTCATCGACGCCGACACCGGCTTCGGTGAACCCATGAGTGCTGCCCGCACCATCACCGTGCTCGAAGATGCCGGGCTGGCCGGATGCCACCTCGAAGACCAGGTCAACCCCAAGCGGTGCGGACACCTCGACGGCAAGGCCGTGGTGCCCACCAGCGAGATGATCAAACGGCTGCGGGCCGCGATCACCGCGCGCCGGGACCCGAACTTCGTCATCTGCGCCCGCACCGATGCCGCCGGCATCGAAGGGCTTCCCGCCGCGATCGAGCGTGCAAAGGCCTACGCAGAAGCCGGTGCCGACCTCATCTTCACCGAAGCGCTACAGGGCCCGGATGATTTCGAAAAGTTCCGTGCCGCAGTCGATGTGCCGCTGCTGGCCAACATGACCGAGTTCGGCAAGTCGGAACTGCTCACTACCACGCAACTGTCCGACCTCGGCTACAACGCAGTGATCTACCCGGTGACCACGCTGCGGCTGGCGATGTTCGCCGTCGAAGTGGGCCTGCGCGAGATCGACTCGGCTGGAACGCAAGCCGGACTGCTCGACCAGATGCAGCACCGCAGTCGGCTCTACGAGCTGCTGCGGTACGCCGAGTACAACCAGTTCGACGATGACATCTTCAACTTCACCATTCAAGGAGGCAGACGGTGACCACCGCGGATATTCACAAGGGACTCGCCGGCGTCGTCGTCGACACCACGTCGATCTCCAAAGTGGTGCCGGAGACCAACTCGCTGACCTACCGCGGCTATCCAGTGCAGGACCTGGCGGCGCGTGTGAGCTTCGAGCAGGTCGCCTACCTGCTCTGGCACGGTGAGCTGCCCACCGACGCCGAACTCGCACTGTTCTGCCAGCGCGAGCGGGCGGCCCGGCGAGCGGACCGGTCGCTGCTGTCGCTGGTGGACAAGCTCCCGGAGAACTGCCACCCGATGGATGTGGTGCGCACCGCGATCAGCTACCTGGGTGCCGAGGACGCGGAAGAGGACGATCCCTCCGAGTCCGCGAACTTCGCCAAGGCGCTGCGGATGTTCGCGGTGCTGCCGACGATCGTCGCGGCCGACATGCGCCGCCGGCGCGGCCTGGACCCGATCGCACCGCACAGCCACCTCGGCTATTCCGAGAACTTCCTGCGGATGTGCTTCGGTGAGGTGCCCGAGTCGGTCATTGTGGAGGCCTTCGAGCAGTCCATGATCCTCTACGCGGAGCACAGCTTCAACGCGTCCACGTTCGCCGCTCGGGTGGTCACCTCCACCCAGTCCGACATCTACAGTGCTGTCACCGCGGCCATCGGCGCACTCAAGGGCTCGCTGCACGGTGGGGCCAACGAGGCGGTCATGCACGACATGATCGAGATCGGTGAGCCGGAGAAGGCCGCAGAGTGGCTGCACGGCAAGCTGTCTCGCAAGGACAAGGTGATGGGGTTCGGCCACCGGGTGTACAAGCACGGTGACTCTCGGGTGCCGACCATGAAGGCGGCGCTGGAACGGGTGGTGGCGGCCCGCGGCGGCCAGCGCTGGTTGGACATCTATCGCATCCTGGAGGCCGAGATGTTCGCCGCCACAGGGATTTTGCCTAACCTGGACTTCCCGACCGGGCCGGCCTACTACCTGATGGGCTTCGACATCCCGATGTTCACCCCGCTGTTCGTGATGAGTCGAATCACCGGATGGACCGCGCACATCATCGAGCAGACCGCGTCCAACGCGCTGATCCGTCCGCTGAGTGCCTATTCGGGAAGTCCCCAGCGCGTCGTCGGCGCACGTTGAGGCATCAGCCGATCGCGGTGAGCTCCAGGCGCTCGAGGCGGCGCACCAGCAGGCTGGGCAGCCATCGGCCGGCCTCGGCAATGCCGAACTGCGATGTGCGGTTCAGCAGTTCACCGATCACGATCCTGGCCTCAAGCCGCGCCAGGGCGGCGCCGACGCAGAAGTGCGCGCCCTTTCCGAATGCCAGGTGACTCTGCGCAGGGCGGTCCACCTGGAACTCGTTCGGCGCGGCAAACCGCGACGGGTCCCGGTTGGCCGCGCCCCACAGCAACAGCAGCCGTGATCCAGCGGCCAGATTCACCCCGGCGAGGCTGGTGTCGCGCCGGACATGGCGGTAGTGACCGCGGAACGGCGACTCGCACCGCAACACCTCTTCGAGGAACGGGCCCAACAGCTCCGGTGAGTCGCGAACCCGACGCTGAACCTGCGGGCGCGTCGCCAAAATCCAGGCGGCCGAACCGATCAGCGATGCCGTCGATTCACCGCCGGCGCTGAACAGGGTGATCATCATGACCTGGGCGGTGAGGTTGTCGAGTGCGCCGGAGGCGCAGGCGGTGGCCAAGTCGCCGAGCAGGTTGTCGCGCGGATCGAGAGCGGCCCGCCCGAAGTGGTCGTTGATGTAACCCGCGAGCTCCATGACGGCGATACCCGCGCGGGCCAGTTGGTCAGCGTCGACCAGCCCCTCCACCACTTGGGTGCCGGCGTAACCCCAGGCCGCCAGCTGATCCACGTCCTCGTCGGGCACACCGATCAGCCGCGCCACGATCATCATCGGCAGCCGGTTGGCGACGGCGCTCATCCACTCGATGCGTCCATCGCGGACGCCGTCGTGCCACAGCTGGTCCATCGTCTCGGAGATGAACGGCTCCAAAGCGCGAATCCGTTTGGCCGCCAGCTGTGGCACCAGCATCTTTCGGTGCGCGGCATGAGCCGGGTCGTCGGCGGTGGCCAGCACATGGGTGGGGTCTTCGAGTGCGGGCATCGGGAACGTGGCCACCGTGCCGTCGGGTTGGTAGAGCATGGTCCCGGTCAGGTTTGAGGAGAAGTCCTGTACTCGCGCCACCGCCTCGATGACCGCATCCCAGCCGCACACCGCATAGAACCCGGAATCACCGATCGGGTGGACCGGTGCGTGCGCCAGCATCCGCTCGTACAACGGGTACGGGTCTTGAATGCACGCGTCGTCGAACAGGCGCAGGCCCATCTGGTCTGTCTCTACTGGCATGGCGTCTAGGCTGCTCAAGGTGCGCTACCTGCGTCAATGCGCTGCCCGAAGTTGAAAGCCGTCGTTGGAGCCGGCTGCCGGGGATCGTCTCAGAGCGCGCCGCGGACCTGCAGACACGGTGAGAATTCGGTCTATTTTTGTCTCACGCTGAGATAAAGTTTGCAGGCGGAGGGAGTGCGCGATGACCGGGCATGACTGGCTGGTGGGAGAGGACCGTCGTGCCGCCGGCGCCGAACGCATCTACGCCGCCGCGATGGATCTGGTGATTCGCGAGGGGATCGATGCCCTCGACATCGACGTCTTGGCTGCCCGGGTGCATTGCTCGCGCGCCACCATCTATCGGCATGCCGGCGGCAAGGCCGAGATTCGCGATGCCGTCCTGGCTCGGGCGGCCGCACGCATTGTGGACACTGTGCGCCAGGCGGTCGCCGGGCGCAGCGGGGCCGATCGGGTGGTGGCCGCGATGGCGGCGGCACTGCAGCGGATCCGCTCGGATCCGCTTGTCCAACCGATGGTCGGCTCGGTGCGCGGCGCGCAGGAGATGACCCGACTGGCCGCATCGCCCATGGTCGCCGGTTTCGCCCGCGACCTCGGTGGTCTGAGCGAGGACGATCGGCTGGCCGCGCAGTGGGTCGTGCGGGTGCTGCTTTCGCTGTTGTGCTGGCCCCTCGAGGACGCCGCGGCCGAGCAGCAGATTCTGGAGCGCTTCGTCGCCCCGGCCTTCGCCGGGGACGGTTTCGCCGCGCAGACCTAGAACACGTTCTAGTCTGGCCGTCATGGGATTTCTCAAACCTGAACTGCCCGTTGTCGACTTCGCCGAATGGAGCAAGGGCACGCGCAGCGAGAAGATCCGGCCGATGGCCCGGCACTGGGCAGAGGTGGGTTTCGGCACGCCGGTGGTGCTGCACCTGTTCTATGTGCTCAAGATCGGCCTGTACATCCTGGGCGCCTGGCTGTTTGCGCTGAGCACCGCTGGGGTCGACGGATTCACCGAGGTACGGCAGTGGTGGAGCGAACCGATCGTCTTCGAGAAGGTCGTGCTCTACACGATGTTGTTCGAGGTGATCGGCCTGGGCTGCGGCTTCGGCCCGCTCAACAACCGGTTCTTCCCGCCGATGGGATCGATTCTGTACTGGTTGCGGCCGGGCACCATCCGGCTGCCACCATGGCCGCGGCGCATCCCGCTGACCGCCGGCACCAACCGCACGCCGGTGGACGCCGCCCTGTATGCGGCGCTGCTGGTGGTGCTGGTGGTCGCGCTGGTCTCCGACGGAACCGGCCCTATCGCCGCGCTGCACACGAACGTCGGGGTGTTGCCGCACTGGCAGATCCTGACGATTCTGGGGATCCTGGCCACGATCGGGTTGCGCGACAAGGTGATCTTCCTGGCGGCCCGCGGCGAGGTCTACGCCCCGCTGGCGGCGGCATTCCTGTTCACCGGGGTCGACATGATCATTGCGGCCAAAGCGATCTTCATGGTGATCTGGATGGGCGCGGCGACTTCAAAACTCAACCACCATTTCCCATTCGTCATCTCGACGATGATGAGCAACAACCCGCTGATCCGGCCGAAGCCGCTCAAGCGCGCCTTCTTCAAGAACTTCCCCGAAGACCTGCGCCCCGGCGGTCCATCCAAGGCGCTGGCGCATGTGAGCACGGCGATCGAGATGCTCGTGCCACTGGCACTGTTCTTCTGCCACGGGGGCCTGCCCACCGCGATCGCGGCCTTTGTCATGGTCTGTTTCCACCTGGGGATCCTGGCGGCGATCCCGATGGGCGTGCCGTTGGAGTGGAACGTCTTCATGATCTTCGGGGTGCTGTCGTTGTTCGTCGCACACGCCGATCTCGGGTTGTCCGACCTCAACAACCCGCTGGCGGTGGCGCTGCTGTTCGCCATCAGCGCGGGCACGGTGGTGGCGGGCAACCTGTTCCCGCACAAGGTTTCCTTCCTGCCCGGCATGCGGTACTACGCCGGAAACTGGGACACCACCCTGTGGTGCCTGAAGCCGTCGGCGGAAGAGAAGATGGCGCGCGGGATTGTCGCGATCGCCAGCATGCCCGCCGCGCAGTTGGAACGGTTCTACGGAAGTGCCGAGGCCGCTCAGATCCCGATCTACATGGGGTATGCGTTCCGCGGCTTCAACACCCACGGCCGGGCGCTGTTCAGCCTGGCGCACCGGGCGATGGCTGACGGTGACGAGAGCGACTACGCGCTGACCGACGGCGAGCGGATCTGTTCGACGGCCATCGGCTGGAACTTCGGCGACGGCCACATGACCAATGAGCAGCTGATCGAGGCCTTGCAGCAGCGCTGTGGATTCGAGCCGGGGGAGGTGCGGGTGGTGATTCTCGATGCGCAGCCGATCCATCGGCAGACCCAGGCTTACCGGCTGGTGGACGCCGCCACCGGTGAGTTCGAGCGCGGCCACGTCAAGGTGGCCGACATGCTGGAGCGCCAGCCATGGCAGGACGATCTGCCGATTTACGTCGACGGCGCCGCCTCGGTGTGACCTAGATAACTGGTCCAACCAGTTGACCAGTGGGGGTGGGTGCCTGACCATGGAGACCATGGATCTGGCGCCCATCTCCCGCACCGCGCTCTCCGACACGATCTTCGTGCGGCTCGTCGAAGAGATCCTGACCGGACGCTTGCCTGCCGGCGGGCCGCTTCCGTCCGAACGCGAACTGGCGCTGACCCTGCAGGTCAACCGGCACGCGGTGCGCGAAGCGCTCAAGCGGCTGCAGCAGGCGGGACTGGTCCGGATCAGCCACGGCGGAAAGACCCGGGTGCTGGACTGGCGGCAAAGCGCCGGCCTGGACGCGCTGACCGGATTGGCTGTCGCCGGGGCGATTCCGGCGCGCCAGATCATCGGCGACGTCGCGGTGATGCGCCGCTCGATCGCCGCGGACGCCGCACGACTCTGCGCGCGGAACGCCTCGGCCGAACAGCGGGCCGCGATCACCGCGGCCGCCGCGGACTACCCGATCTCCGGGGATCTTGCGGCGGTCAGCGACGCCGACCTGGCGTTCTGGATCGCCGTAATTGACGCATCCGGCAATATTGCCTACCGGCTGGCGCTCAACACCTTGGTCGCCGCCTACGACGAGATCGGCCGCGACGCCATCTATGCGTTGGGAGCCGCCGAGTTCGCCGACCGCAGCTCCCACATCGACCTTGCCGCCGCGATCGCAGCCGCCGACGAGGACGCGGCGTACCGCCTCGCCGACGAATTGCTGACCCGGTTCGTCACGGCCTGCCAGGCCGGCACCGAGGGAGAGGAGTAGCCGCATGTTCGACCTCATCGCGCACGCCATCCCGGTCTTCGTGCTCTGCCTGCTGCTGGAAGCCGTGTCGTTCGCCGTGCGGCCCGACGACGACGAGCGCGGCTACGAACTCCGCGATACCGGCACCAGCCTGACGATGGGCATCGGCAACGTCATCATCAACATCGGCTGGAAGCTGGTGGTGCTGGCGATCTTCAGCGGGGCCTATCTGCTGGCACCGGTTCACCTGCCGGCCAGCAACCCACTGACCTGGATCGCACTGTTCGTCGCCGACGACATCGCCTACTACTGGTACCACCGCACGCACCACACCATCCGGGTGTTCTGGGCCAGCCACGTGGTGCACCACTCCAGTCAGCACTACAACCTGTCCACCGCGCTGCGCCAGACCTGGACACCGTTCACCTCGGTGCCGTTCTGGATACTGTTGGCGTTCGCCGGATTCGCCCCGTGGATGATCCTGCTGCAGCAGTCGGTCAGCCTGCTCTACCAGTTCTTCATCCACACCGAGCGGGTCGGCAAGCTTTGGCGGCCAATCGAATTCGTCTTCAACACCCCGTCGCACCACCGCGTGCACCACGGCTCCAACGCCGAGTACCTCGACAAGAACTACGGCGGCATTCTCATCGTGTGGGACCGGCTGTTCGGCACCTTCGAACCCGAGGATGAGCGTGTGATCTACGGGCTGACCAAGAACATCGACACGTTCAATCCGGTGCGGGTGGCCACCCACGAGTACGTGGCCATCTGGCGCGACATCCGTGCGGCTCGCAGTTGGCGTGCGGTGTGGGGCCACCTCTTTCGCGGCCCGGGATGGCAGCCGGCAGCTTAGGCGCCGGGCGTGACCCACTCGTCGTAGAACGGCGGCATCTGCGAGGCCCGGGAGGTGAACTGGGCGTCGCGCTTCTCCAAAAACGCCCGCACGCCGTCGGCCCCGTCGCCGATGCTGGTGTAGAACATCGCCAGTGAATCGACGCGGTGCGCCTCCACCGGGTCCGGTTGCGCGGAGTTGCGGTAGAGCATCTGACGGATTAGCGCGAACGACACCGGCGAGCGGCCTTTGGTCCAGGCATCGGCCAGCGCCCGCGCGTCAGCCAACAGTGCTTCGGGCTCGTGCAGCGACCCCGCGATCCCGCAGCCGAGTGCCCCCTCGGCATCGAGGATGTCGGCGCGGTAGAGCAGATCCAGGGCGGTCGGCATGCCGACGATCCGGGGCAGAAACCACGTCGAGCACGCCTCGGGAGTGATGCCCAGCTTGCCGAAGACCAGACCGAAACGCGCCTTGGTGGAGAACAGCCGGGCGTCCATGGCCAGCATCATGGTGGCCCCGATCCCGACCGCGGGCCCGTTGACCGCGGCGATCACGGGCTTACGGCAGTTGTAGATCGCCAAGGTCACCCGACCGCCGGTGTCGCGCACCCGGGCCAGCTCGGGGTCGTCGAGGTCGGCCATGTCGGCCAGCGACGGCGACTTGGACTCATCCAGGCCGAACACGTTGCCGGAGCTGGACAGGTCCATGCCGGCGCAGAAGGCGCGCCCGGAGCCGGTGACGATCACCGCGCGGACGGCGTCGTCGTTATTGACGTCGACGAAAGTTCGCTCCAGCTCCTCGGCCATCTCGACGGTGAAGGCGTTGAGATTGTCCGGCCGGTTCAAATACACGGTGAGAATGCCGTCTTCGACCTCATGGCGCAGCGTGGTGAACTCCATCGCCCCGAGGCTAGTGGGCCTCGGCGCGCGACAAGAAGCGGGGCACGATGGCCGCCGCGGTGGTGGCGACCGCAGTCGACGCCAGCGCCTGGCCCCAGCCGATCGGGCCCAGCGGCGTGCAACCCATGAACTGGCTGATTCCCGGGATGCTGATCAGCAGGGCCAGCGCCGCGAACGACCCGCCGGCGGTGGCCAGCACCATCGGCGAGCGTGACTCCAGCAGGGTCTGCGCCAACTGGGTGGTCACCAGCGCGACCAGCGCCACCGTCGACGCGCGGCGGGGCAGGCCGGTGAGCCGGCCCATGAACCATGCCGCGAGGGTGGCGCTGGCCGTGGTGGCGCCCCGTAGTGTTACCGCGCGCAGCAGCGCCTTCTCATCGGGCCCGCGTCCCCCGAACGGCATGGGACGTCGAGGCTGGCTGATCGCCAGCGCGGTGGCCGGGAACGCGTCGGTCACGATGTTGACCAGCAACAGCTGCCGGGTGTTCAACGGTGCCTGACCGGTCAGCGCGCTGCCGATGATCGCGAACAACGCGCCGCTGGCGTTGCCGCCCAGCAGCACCGCCACCGCGGCCTGCACCCGCTGCCACAGCTGGCTGCCCTCGTTCAGGGCGTCCAGCAGGGTCTCGATCTTCCCGTCGAGCAGCACCACGTCGGCGGCCGTGTGGGCGGCGTCGCTGCCCTGCGCGACGATGCCGATCCCGACGGTGGCGGCCCGGATGGCGGCGGCGTCGTTGGCGCCGTCACCGACCATGGCCGAGACCTTGCCGCTGCGCTCGAGCGCCTGAACCACCTGCACCTTGTTCGCCGGCGACATACGGGCGAACACCACCCGCTCGGACACCGCGCGTTCCTGCTCCGTGCCCGACAGCGCCTCCCACTCCGTGCCGGTGATCACCTGATCGGCGGACAGCTGCACGCCCATCTTGCGGGCGATCGCACGGCCGGTGGTCGGGTGATCGCCGGTGATCATCCGAATGGGCACCTGCCGGCGGTCCAGCTCGGCCAGCAGCCCCGCCGACCCGGCGCGTGGCGTGTCGGCGATACCGACGAACCCGACCAGCGTCAAACCGTCGGCGCACTGCTGCGCCAGCGTCGCGAGCTGGGCCTCGGGATCGTCGGGATCGGCCGAAAGCGACTGCACCTGAGCGGAACTGAGCTCGCGTCGTGCTACCGCGAGCACCCGCAGGCCCTCGTCGGCCAGCTGCTCCACCACATCGTGGATGTCGGCCGGGACGTCACCGCAGGCGGCCAACACCACCTCCGGTGCACCCTTGATGGTCAACTCGGCGCCGAACACCGACGCCGCGAACGGCCGCCCGGAGCGAAACGGCAGATGGGCATCGGCTGTCCCCGAAGCGACGGCTCCGGGCACCTGGGCTGCCGCCGCCACGATCGCCGCATCGGTCGCGTCGACATGGCTCTGCCCCTTGGCCGACGCCGTCGCACGCTCCGCGCACCGCAGTACCTCGTCACGGGAATGATCGGCCGCCGTACGCACCTCGGTGACCCGCAACCGGTTCTCGCTCAGGGTGCCGGTCTTGTCGAAACACACCACGTCGACGCGGCCCAGGGCCTCCACGGAGCGGGGCACCCGCACCAGCACACCGGATTTGGTGAGACGCTGGGCCGAGGCGTGCTGAGCCAGCGTCGCCACCACCGGCATGCCCTCGGGGACAGCGGCCACCGCCACCGATACTCCGTTGGCCACCGCCTGCTGCAGCCGGGTGGCCCGCAACACGCCAAGCACGCTGACCAGACCGCCGGCCATCAGGCTCAGCGGCCAAGTCCGGGTGGCGATCTGTCCGAGCTGATGGGTCAGCCCGATATCCCCGTGCCGGCTGGTGACCAGGTCAGCGGCGCGCCGCACCTCGGTGTCGGGGCCCACCGCGGTCACCAGCGCCAGACCGCTCCCGGAGGCCACGGTGGTGGCCGCGAACAGCATGCAGCGACGCTCGGCCAGCTCGGCGCCCGGGGTGGCATCGATCTGCTTGGCCACCGGCAACGACTCACCGGTCAGCGAGGACTCGTCGACCTCCAGCTTCTCCAGCTCGACCAATCGGGCGTCGGCGGGCACCACATCGTCGGGACCCACCTCGATCAAATCGCCACGCTCCAGCTGCTCGGGGAGCACCTGGACGCGGTCGCGGGTGCCATCGGGCCGGATCGTCACCTTCCAGGCGGGCGGGATCTGCTCGGCCAGAAGCCGATCCAGCCGCAGTTCGGCGCTCAACCGTTGACCGGCCGCCAGGACCGCATTGCTGACCAGGACAGAGCCGACCATGAGCGCGTCGAGGGGTGCGCCCAGCAGCGCGGTGGCAGCGGCGCCCAGTCCCAGGACGGGTGTCAGTGGATCGGACAGTTCATCACGCACCGCGTCCAGGAACTGCCAGACCACGTGCCGCCCGGCGATGCCGGTGTCCGGCGCGACGTCGGGCCGCGACAGCGAGCTCAGGGCGGCACGCGCCTGCTCGACCGACATGGCATGCCACTCCTCGACGGGGACCGGCCGGGGCAGCGGCGCCGTGATCACCCGGCGGGCCGTCCAGTAGCCCGACACCAGACCCACGGCCGCGCCCAGCGCCACCGGCTCAGGACCGCGTCCTCGCACCGTGGGTATGAGCAGCATCGAACCCAATGCCGAAGCGCCGGTGGACAAGGCGATACCCAGACGGGTGGCCTCCTGGGCTGCGGGCAGGGCATGCAGCACCCGCCAGACCCCGGACAGGTCATCGACGATCAGGTCCGCCACCGGCGGCTCGCCGTCGTCGGGCAGGATGCCGATCCCGAGGTCGGCCGCCGACAGCGCCTGGGCGGCCGCCGCGGACACCACCGCCACGGTATGGCCGTCCTGCTGGTAGTCGCGCACCGCATGAAGCAGCGTGACGTCGATCGAATCGCCCGTCAGGGGAGCGATTTCGTCGAATGCCGGCCGCAGCACTCCCAGGCCGGTGGAGTCGTCCACGGTCACCGTGCGCACCTGGGCGCGCTGTGTCTCGGCGAGCGTCGCGGCCGCCAGGGGATGCGGCGCCGGAGCAACCAGTGCCTCGGTGCCGGGGCGGCCGGGGACGGGATGCCACCCTGGCCGCAGGTCACCTGCCGCGAGCATCTCCCGGGCGCTTTCCCAGGCGGTCAGATCCTTCTCGTCGGTGCCGCGCAGTCCCGCCAGGCGCAGCGCTGCGGTCCGCAGCACGCGCGGATCGAGGATCACCACGTCGATGCGGTCCAGTCGACGCAGGCTGTCCGGGTCGACCTGCAGTGCTTCGTCCCGGTTGGCCAGCCCGCGGCCCAATGTGGCGGCGAATGATTCGTGCGTGGCCCGGGTGGCTTTGGGCACCGCGACCAACGCGGCATTGCCGGCCAGTTCCGGGTCGCGGCTGGTCGCGGCGACGACGGCGGCGCCGATCGCCTGAATCCAGGTCCCGCGCTGGAGGTTGTGGTCGACCGGGCTCTCCGGGGATTCGGTCGTGCGCTGGGCCGGCCGAGCAGCCGGGCGGGCCAGTTCCGGCTCGCGCCGCGCCCAGGCCCGGGTGTCCGCGCGCGCTTCGGCGGCCCTGATGGTGTTGATCGCCAGGTCCACTGCCAGCATCGACGGCGCCGCGGCCAGGGCGTTGACGGCGGTGGTCGCCATCCCCAACGCGGTGGCGGTGGCGCGCTTGCCGATTCGTTCCTCCAGCATGCGGCGCAGTTGCGGCTGGTGGTCCAGGGTGATCACCGCGCCCTGGAGGCTGGAGGGCAACCGGCGAAACCGCAGCACGCGACTGGCAACTGCCAGACCCAGGCCGACGGCATTGATGCCGGCCATCGCGGCGCTGCTGACCGCGATCAGACCATCGCCGGGTTCGGGGGCCGGGCGAAGGTGTCGGGGTGGGCGGTCGGCCTCCGCCGGTGGGTCGGCAACCACCTCATAGTCCGGCTCGACATCGTCGGCCAAGGCAGCTATCGAGGGGGGCATCGGTCTCCTTCGCTCGGCGACCGAAGCCGTGGAGACAGCCCGCGGAACCTTCGGTCGACATGATTGATCGTCCGAAGGTCTCGCTCGCGAAAGTCCAGGTCCGCTGAATGACCGGGCGGGTGCAACCGCCGTATTGACGACCATTCACATCCACCACCGGTGTGGCGGGTAGGAACTACTCCCCTTCGCGTCCGAGGCTAGGGCCGGTAAGCAGCTGTCGGCTGAACGCCGCCGAGACTCGACCTGAAGTGTCGGTGAATTACTGCCCCTTCCAACCGATCTGGGCCGCCTCCTCCGGTTTATGTCGGCGGCGACCAGTAGGCGAGCATCTCGGCGAAGGTGTCGAAAGCCGGCTTCGAAGTCCCGTAGGGAGCCTCGAAGTGCAGGCTCAACGGGAACCCCAATTCGGCCACGCCATCGATCACCCGCTTGTAGAGATCGAGCAACTGGCGGCGTTTGGCGTCGGGTTCGCCCGCGGCCAGAGTCCGCACGAAGTCCTGTTCGGCGGCGACGGCCTCATTGCCCGGGTCCTGGATCAGCCAGTCGATCAGCCCGACCTTGGACTCCATCTTGGGCACGAAGCCGAACGACAACAGGACCTCGGGCCGGTGGTCGCTGGCCTGGGTGAAGTCGCGCAGGAATCCCGCGATGGCATCCGAGTAGAGCAGCTGCGTCATCCCGAACGTGGCGCCCCGCTCGCATTTGAAGGCGAAGCGATCCTGTTCGGCGTCTCGGGTCGGGATGAGGATGACTCCCCGGTTGTCCACGAGATCGTCGAACTTGGACAGGGCGTCGGTGGGTGCGACGCCGCCGCCCTCTCCGTCGTTGAGCGTGCGGGGGACACCGACGAAGATGATTCCGTCGAACCCGGCCTGGCGCAGCCCCGACAGTCGTGTGCGCAGCGCGGACTCATCGAGGAAGGCGGTGACCTGCGTGCACAGTCCGCGCACTCCGGGCAGTTCGGGACCGATGACCGACCAGAAGTCGCTCACGTCGAGTTTGGGGTGCATCTCGACCGGCCGATCGTCGTCTTCGGGGATCAACCCGGGGATCATGACGTGACCGATCCGGCCCGCGATGCCCGCTTGGGCGGATAACTGCAGGACCTTGTGGGCCTCTTCGCGGGCCTGCTTGACACCGCGGTCGGTGTTGGGCGGCACCAATTCCAGTGCAATGGTGTTCAGCGGCACCAGGGAACTCCGTATCTCAAGAGGGGAACGGACATGTTGCGCCCCAGAAAAGCTCTGGGGCGCAACATGTCAGACGGTCACAGGCCGGCGCGGGCTTCCTTCGCGGCAGCGACCAGGTTGGCCAGGGACGCGGTGACCTCGTCGGTCTTGCGGGTCTTCAGGCCGCAATCCGGGTTGACCCAGAGGCGTTGCGCGGGAACGGCACTCAGTGCCTCGCGTAGCGACGACGCCATCTCGTCGGTGCTGGGAACACGCGGCGAGTGGATGTCGTAGACGCCCGGCCCGACACCGTTGGAGAACCCGATCGCGTTGAGGTCGTCGAGCACCTCCATGTGCGAGCGGGCCGCCTCGATCGAGGTGACGTCGGCGTCCAGGTCCGCGATCGCACCGATCACCTCACCGAACTCCGAGTAGCACAGGTGCGTGTGGATCTGCGTCGCGTTGGACACGCCGGAGGTGGACAGCCGGAACGAGCCGACCGCCCACTCCAGGTAGGCCGCCTTGTCGGCGTCGCGCACCGGCAGCAGCTCACGCAGGGCCGGCTCGTCGACCTGGATCACCGCGATCCCGGCGGATTCCAGATCCACCGTCTCCTCGCGAATCGCCAGCGCCACCTGATAGGCGGTGTCGGCCAGCGGCTGGTCGTCACGGACGAACGACCAGGCCAGGATGGTCACCGGACCGGTGAGCATGCCCTTGACCGGCCTGTCGGTCAGCGACTGGGCGTAGGTGGCCCAATCGACCGTCATCGGCTTGGGCCGCGCGACGTCACCGAACAGCACCGGCGGGCGCACGCAGCGGCTGCCGTAAGACTGCACCCAGCCGTTACTGGTGGCGAAGAAGCCGTCCAGCTGCTCGGCGAAGTACTGCACCATGTCGTTGCACTCCGGCTCGCCGTGCACCAGCACGTCGAGGCCGAGTTCTTCCTGCAGCTTGATGACCGCGGCCACTTCGGCCTTCATCCGGTTGGTGTACTCCGCCTCGTCGATCTCGCCGGCCACCAGCGCGGCACGCGCCTTGCGGATCTCCACCGTCTGCGGGAACGAACCGATGGTGGTGGTCGGCAGCGGCGGTAGGTGCAGCCGCTCCTCCTGAGCGGCGCGTCGCTCTTCGGCCGATCCGCGCTGGATGCCCGCCTCCTTGATCGTGGCGATCTGGGCGCGCAGCGCCGCGTTGTTCAGCCGCGGGTCGGACCTGCGGGAGGCAACCGCGGCATTGGACGCGGCGATCTGTTCGGCGACCGCGTCGCGGCCCTCACGCAGGGCGCGGGCCAGGGTGGCCACTTCGGTCACCTTCTCGGCGCCGAAGGCGAGCCAGCTGCGCAGCGCGTCGTCCAGGCCGGTCTCGGGCTCCAGCGAGTAGGGCACGTGCAATGTCGAGCACGACGTCGATACAGCAACCGCATCCGCCGATCCCAGCAGTGCCGCCAGCTTGGCCAGCGCGGCCTGCAGGTCGGTACGCCAGATGTTGCGGCCGTCGACCACGCCTGCGACCAGCATCTTGGAGGCCAGCTCCGGCACCGACGCGATCTTGGTGTCCGCGCCGTAGACCAGGTCGACGCCGATCGCCTCGACCGGAGTGCGGGCCAGGGCGGGCAGCCCGGCCCCGGGGTCACCGAAGTAGGTGGCCACGAAGATCGCCGGCCGCTTGCTCAGCCCGCCGAGACGGTTGTAGACCTGCTCGGCCAACGCGGGGGCGTCCGCCGAGATGTCGGTCACCAGCACCGGCTCGTCGATCTGCACCCACTGTGCGCCGGCGTCGGCCAGCTTGCCCAACAACTCGGCGTAGACGCCGGTCAACTCGTCAAGGCGCGAGATCGGTGCGTCCGCACCGTCGACGGCCTTGCTCAGCAGCAGGAAGGTGACCGGCCCGATGATCACCGGACGAGCGTTGATGCCCTGCTCCTGGGCCTCGGCGAGCTCGGAGAGCACCTTGGCCGGGTTCAGCGAGAACTTCGTGTCCGGGCCGATCTCGGGAACGATGTAGTGGTAGTTGGTGTCGAACCACTTCGTCATCTCCAGCGGAGCGATCTCGGCGTTGCCCCGGGCGGCGGCGAAGTAGCGGTCCAGCTCGTCGGCGACGCCGGCCACCCGGGCCGGCAGTGCGCCCAGCAGTACTGCGGTGTCGAGCATCTGGTCGTAGTAGGAGAACGTGTTCACCGGCACCGAGTCCAGCCCGGCGGCGGCCAGCTGTGCCCAGGTGTCCCGGCGCAGGCCGGCGGCCACCGTCTTCAGTTCGTCCTGGCCGATGCGGCCGGCCCAGTAGCTTTCGGTGGCGCGCTTGAGTTCGCGTCGCGGCCCGATTCGCGGTGAGCCGAGAACGGTGGCGGTAAAAGGTTGAACGGTCACGATTTGATCCTTCGATCGACGAGGGTGGGTCAACGCCAGCAGCCGCCCAGCTGATCCGGTCCCGTGCCTATATATAAAGCACTATAACCCTCAAAACCAGACGCCTATTCCGCGAGGCGTTGATCCGCCGGGCGCGGCGCGCCCAGCACAACGGGCAGGTATTCGGACTCGCAGGCACGCACCGAGGTGCTCCTAATGGCCGTCGCTTCCCAGTCGGTGGGCGAACCCGTGACCAGTGCTTATGACGGCGGTCGTTCCTGCATACCGCTGCGGGACAGTCCCGGATTCTCACCGGGTTCCCTCTTGCGCTCCACGGAAAACTGCGTAAACCGCGGTGCGCTCGATGCCGAGGCCGCCTGGCGGCGACAACGGCAAACCAGTTGCGTGATCGAGGTTACTCGGCTCGGCCGGCCGCGAGTGCCTCCGGGATCGGGCTCTGGCCGTCGTTGAATTCGATGGTGCGGCCGATGGTCGAGTTGTCGGCCAGGCAGGCTGCGATCGCCAACGCGACGTTGCCGCGGGAGACCTGCCCTTTGCCGGGGTCGGGGCCGACGGCGATCCGGCCGGTCGCCGGCTCAAGGGTCAGCCGGCTGGGTCCCAGCACCGTCCAGTCCAGGTCGGTGGCGCGCAGGTGGGCGTCGGCGGCGGCCTTGGCCTGAGCGTACGGATAGAACGGGTCGCCCTCGGCCACACCGTGATCGGGGCCGGCGCCGAAGTAGGACACCATGACGAACCGCCGCACGCCGGCCTGCGCGGCGGCGTCGATGGTGCGGATGGCGGCATCGCGGTCGACGGCGTAGGTACGGGCGGGGTTCCCGCCACCGGCGCCGGCGGAGAACACCACCGCGTCGTGATCGGCCACCAGCCGCGCCAGGCCGTCGGTGTCGAGCTGCTCGATGTCGGCCACCACCGGGACCGCGCCGGTGACCGCGACCTCCTCGGCGTGGTCGGGGTTGCGGAACACCGAACTGACCTGGTTGCGGGTTTGGGAAAGAATCGGGGCGAGCAGCAGGGCGACCTTGCCGTGGCCACCGATGATCACAATGCGTGCCATGGAATCGACGGTACGCGGGAGCCCGGAGTGACCCCCGCTGACACCGGCCGGGCGCGCCCGTCGACAATCGAGGCAACAAGACCCCGAACGAACTAAGGAGCACCCATGGCTGAAGCCGTCATCGTCGAAGCGGTGCGCGCGCCGATCGGCAAGCGCAACGGCGGACTGTCCGGGGTACACCCGGCCGAACTGTCCGCCCAGGTGCTCAACGGGCTGGTCAACCGGGCCGGCGTGGACCCGGCGCTGGTCGACGACGTGATCTGGGGCTGTGTCATGCAGGCCGGTGAGCAGGCCCTGGACATCGGCCGCACCGCGGTGCTGAGCGCGGGCTGGCCGGAGACGGTGCCCGCGGTGACCGTGGACCGCCAGTGTGGATCCAGCCAGCAGTCGGTGCACTTCGCCGCGGCCGGTGTGGTCGCCGGGCACTACGACGTCGTGGTGGCCGGGGGCGTCGAGTCGATGTCACGGACCCCGATGGGTTCGTCGCTGGCCAACGGCGGGCGCCCCTACGGCGACTCCTTCAAGGCGCGCTACAGCCAGACCCCCAACCAGGGCATCGGTGCGGAGATGATGGCCACCAAGTGGGGCCTGAGCCGCACCGCGCTCGACGAGTTCGCGCTGGCGTCGCACGACAAGGCCGGCGCCGCACAGGACGCCGGCGCCTTCAAGGACGAGATCGTCTCGATCACCGACCCCGAGGGCAACGTCATCAGTGCGGACGAGGGCATCCGCCGGGGGACTACCCTGGAGAAGATGGCGCAGCTCAAGCCTGCTTTCAAGGAGGACGGCGTGATTCACGCCGGTAACTCCAGCCAGATCTCCGACGGTTCGGCCGCGCTGCTGTTCATGTCGGCGGAGAAGGCCAAGGAACTGGGCCTGACCCCGCTGGCACGGGTGCACACCGCGACACTGGCCGGTGCCGACCCGGTGATGATGCTGTCCGCGCCGATCCCGGCCACCCAGAAGGCGCTGCAGCGCTCCGGCCTCAGCGTCGACGACATCGGGGTGTTCGAGGTCAACGAGGCGTTCGCCCCGGTGCCGATGGCGTGGCTGGCCGAGATCGGTGCCGACCTGAAGAAGCTCAACCCCAACGGCGGGGCGATCGCACTGGGTCACCCGCTCGGCGGCTCCGGCGCCCGGATCATGACCACCATGCTCTACCACATGCGCGCCAACGGGATTCGCTACGGACTGCAGACCATGTGCGAAGGCGGCGGCCAGGCCAACGCCACCATCTTGGAGCTGCTGTGAGTGCGGAAGCCGCTGTGGGTGAAGAGGCCGTTCTGGTAGAACGGCGCGACGGCGGCGTACTGGTGGTCACGATCAACCGGCCCGACGCCCGCAACGCGATCAACGGCGCCGTCAGTGCCGGCATCGGTGACGCCTTGGCGCAGGCTCAAGACGACGACGAGGTACGCGCGGTCGTGCTCACCGGCGCCGGCGACAAGTCGTTCAGTGCCGGAGCCGACCTCAAGGCGATCGCCAACCGGGAGAACATCTACCACCCGGAGCACCCGGAGTGGGGTTTCGCCGGCTTCGTGCAGCACTTCATCGACAAGCCCGTCATCGCGGCGGTCAACGGCACCGCGCTGGGCGGCGGCACCGAGATCGCGCTGGCCAGCGACCTGGTGATCGCCGAGCAGCGCGCCCAGTTCGGGCTGCCCGAGGTCAAGCGTGGCCTGATCGCCGGTGCCGGCGGGGTGTTCCGCATCGTCGACCAATTGCCCCGCAAGATCGCGCTGGAACTGCTCTACACCGGGGAGCCCATCTCGGCGGCCGACGCGGCCCGCTGGGGACTGGTCAACCGGGTGGTCGAGGACGGCGGGGCGCTGCAGGCAGCACTCGAGCTGGCCGAACGGATCACCAGCAACGCGCCGCTGTCGGTGCGGGCCAGCAAGCGGATCGCCTACGGCGTCGATGACGGCGCCATCCCCGGCGAAGTCGACGGTTGGGCTCGCACCGGCCGGGAGTTCTCCGCCGTGCTGCGGTCCGAGGACGCCAAGGAGGGACCCCGGGCGTTCGCCGAGAAGCGTGCACCAGTGTGGAAGGCGCGTTGAGCGGCGTGCCCGAGCCGCTTCTCATCTCCATCCGCGGGCGCGCCCCGCAGCTACACCCGGAGTCCTGGGTGGCGCCCAACGCCAGCCTGATCGGCCAGGTCAGCCTGGCCGCCCGGGCCAGCGTCTGGTACTCGGCGACCCTGCGCGCCGAGGTCGAACCGATCGAGATCGGCATCGACACCAACATCCAGGACGGCGTGACCATCCACGTCGACAAGGAGTTCCCCTGTCGGGTGGGGGCGCACGTCAGCGTCGGGCACAACGCGGTGCTGCACGGTTGCACCATTGAGGACGACTGCCTGATCGGCATGGGAGCGATCGTCCTCAATGGCGCCGTGGTGGGGGAGGGCTCGCTGGTCGCGGCCGGTGCCGTCATCCCGCAGGGGATGGTGGTGCCGCCGCGGTCACTGGTGTCGGGGGTTCCGGGCCGGGTGCGGCGCGACCTGAGCGAGGCCGAGGTCCGCAACAATCGGCACAATGCCGCGGCATACCGGCGACTGATCGAAGTCCATCGAGCGAACTAACGCATTTGGGCCACCGGCCGCCGTTTCGCCGCTACGTTTTAGGGACGTTGCTCAACCCGCCGCTGAGGGGACGTCCTCCTATGACCCAGATCAGTCCAACTCGCCCCGGCCTGCTGCGTGAGATCACCGACATCATGAGCCGGGTCGCGCCGCCCTATCACGAACCACGGGCAGTGGTGCAGCGGCGGCGCGCCGTGGTCGGAGTGGTCGTGCTGATCGGCGCAGCGGTACTGGTCGCCATGCACAGCAAGCTTCCCGGCGACCCGTCGTTCTACTGGCTCTCGCTGGTCTTGGCCGCGGTCTGGACGGTGGGGGCGGTGGTGGCCGGACCGCTGCACCTGGGCGTGTTGCGGTTCCGCGGACGCAACGAGCGGCCGGTATTCACCGGCACCGGCGTCGGCCTGGTACTGGGCGGCGTGTTCCTGCTGGGCGGGCTTGCGGTGCAGGGCATTCCGCCGCTGGCCGATCAGGTGGTCGCGATCCTGGCCTACACCACCGAAGCTTCGTGGCGGCTGGTGGTACTGATCGCACTTGTCAACGCGATCGCCGAGGAGCTGTTCTTCCGCGGCGCACTGTTCAGCGCCTTCGGTCGTCGCTCCCCGCTGGTGTTCTCCACCCTGCTCTACGTCGCGGCGATGATGGCCGCGGGCAACCTCATGGTCGGGTTGGCCGCGGTGATACTCGGTACCGTCTGTGCCTTCGAGCGCCGCGCTACCGGTGGCGTGCTGGCTCCGGTGCTGACCCACCTGGTGTGGGGGCTGATGATGGTGCTGGCGCTGCCCCCGATCTTCGGGATGTAGCGGCCCCAACCCCCTGCGCGAGGGTGCGTGTTTGCACGGCGACACGCCCTTGAGCGTGGCATTCTGCGCACGCTCGTCACCGCTTACGAGTCGGTGAAATTGGGGGAGCGGCGCTCCTGAAAAGCACGAGCTCCTTCGCGGAAGTCGTGGGCGTTCAACAGGATTGACTGCCCGACGTATTCGCGGTCCAGGGTAGCGTCCAGCTCGGTCAGGGTCGCGGTGTTGATGGCGTGCTTGGTCTTGGCGAACGCTGCGGCGGGTCCGGCCAGCAAGCCGGCCAGCAGCTTGTCCACCTCGGCGTCGAACTCCTCGGCCGGGTACACCGCGCTGATCAGGCCCCAATCCAGGGCGTCGGCCGCGGACAGTCGTTCGGCCAGCAGCGCCAGCCGCATGGCGCGGGTCCGGCCCACGGCCGCGGCCACCAACTCGGAGGCGCCACCGTCGGGCATCAGCCCGATCTTGGTGAACGCCAACAGGAAAAAGGCCTTGTCCGAGGCCACCACCAAGTCGCAGGCCAGGGCCAGTGACACGCCGATACCGGCACACGGACCCTGCACCACGGCCACCACCGGCCGCGGCAACGCGACCATCGCACGGATTGCGCGGTTGGCCTCGACGATGATCTCGGTGGGAACGCCGTCGGTAGCGTCCTCGGCGCTGATCCCCGCTCCCGAGCAGAAACCGCGCCCCGCCCCGCCGAACCGCACCACGCGCACCCGCGGGTCGCGGGCGGCCGCTTCCATGGCGTCGGCGATGCCGGCCATCACCGACGTGGTCACCGAGTTGAGGCTGTCGGGGCGGTCGATGGTCACCGAGAGCACCCCGTCGGCCAGGGCTACGGCCACGCCGGCCACCGGGGCGAGGCTGTCGATGCCGGAGTCGATTGCAGTCATGGCCCTCACCCTAGGATGCACATCACACAGGCACACGACGAGGAGGCAGATATGGCGGGACCACTGGCGGGGCTGCGGGTCATCGAGCTGGCCGGCATCGGACCGGGGCCGCACGCAGCGATGATCCTCGGCGACCTGGGTGCTGATGTGGTCCGCGTGGAGCGGCCGCCGAAATTCGGTGGCGGGGCCAGTAAGGACACCATGCTGCGCAACCGGCGTTCGGTGACCGCCGACCTGAAGTCGCCCGAAGGCCGTGACCTGGTGCTGCAGTTGGTGGCGAAGGCCGATGTGCTGATCGAGGGCTTCCGGCCGGGTGTGACCGAGCGCCTCGGCCTCGGCCCGGAGGACTGCGCCAAGGTCAACGAGCGGCTGATCTACGGACGGATGACCGGCTGGGGGCAGACCGGTCCCCGCGCTCAGCAGGCCGGCCATGACATCAACTACATCTCGCTCAACGGCCTGCTGCACTCCGTCGGCCGCAAGGGGGAGCGCCCCGTACCGCCGCTGAACCTGACCGGTGACTTCGGCGGCGGATCGATGTTCCTGCTGGTCGGCATCCTGGCCGCGCTGTGGGAGCTGCAGCGTTCAGGCAAGGGCCAGGTGATCGATGCGGCGATGGTCGACGGGGCCAGCGTGCTCTCGGCGATGATGTGGAGCTTCCGCGCGCAGGGGCTGTGGAGCGACGAGCGCGGCGTCAACATGCTCGACACCGGAGCGCCCTACTACGACACCTACGAATGTGCCGACGGCAAATACGTCTCGGTCGGCTCGATCGAGCCGCAGTTCTACGCCGAACTGCTGGCCAAGCTGGAGCTGGACCCGGCCGAGCTGCCGGCGCAGAACGACACCGCCCGCTGGCCGGAGCTGCGCGAGGTGTTCACCAAGGCGTTCGCCGCCCACGACCGCGACCACTGGGCCAAGGTGTTCGCCACCTCCGATGCCTGTGTGGCGCCGGTGTTGGCGTTCAACGAGGTGCAGGCCGATTCGCACATCACCGAGCGCGACACCTTCTACGACGTCGACGGTTACCTGCAGCCGATGCCGGCGCCGCGGTTCTCCCGCAGCGTTCCCGATGTCCCGACCCCGCCGGCCGTTCTGGGAGCCGACAACGAGTCCATCCGGAGCGACTGGGTATAGTCCCGACCAACCAGACGGTTGGGATCGAGAGGGGCCAAGAGAGTGCAGATCAAGGACGCGGTAGCCGTTGTCACCGGCGGTGCCTCCGGGTTGGGATTGGCGACGGCAAAACGCCTGCTGGACGCCGGCGGCCAGGTGGTGGTGATCGACCTCAAGGGCGAGGACGTGGTCAATGAGCTCGGTGACCGGGCTCGCTTCGCGGAGGCCAACGTGGCCGACCCCGAGGCGGTCAGCGCGGCCCTGGACGTCGCGGAATCTCTTGGCCCGGTGCGGATCAACGTCAACTGCGCGGGAATCGGCAACGCGATCAAGACGCTGAGCAAGGACGGCGCCTTCCCGCTGGATGCCTTCAGCAAGATCATCCAGGTCAACCTGATCGGCACCTTCAACGTGCTGCGGCTCTCGGCCGAGCGGATCGCCAAGACCGAGCCGATCAACGGCGAGCGTGGCGTCATCATCAACACCGCCTCGGTCGCGGCGTTCGAGGGCCAGATCGGGCAGGCCGCCTACTCGGCGTCCAAGGGCGGCGTGGTCGGTATGACGCTGCCGATCGCCCGTGACCTGTCGCGTGAACTGATCCGGGTCTGCACCATCGCTCCGGGGCTGTTCAAGACGCCGCTGCTGGGCTCGCTGCCCGAGGAGGCGCAGAAGTCGCTGGGTGCGCAGGTGCCGCACCCGTCGCGGCTCGGTGACCCCGACGAGTACGGCGCCCTGGCCGAGCACATCATCAACAACCCGATGCTCAACGGCGAGGTCATCCGCCTCGACGGTGCCATCCGGATGGCACCCCGATGAGTTCCTGCGCGAAGAGCATCAAGCAGAGCTAGGAGTCCTTATGGCCATTACAACGAAGTTCACCGAGACGTTCGGTGTCGAGCATCCCATCGCCCAAGGCGGCATGCAGTGGGTGGGTCGCGCGGAGCTGGTGGCCGCGGTCGCCAACGCCGGGGCGCTGGGTTTCCTGACCGCGCTCACCCAGCCGACGCCGGCCGACCTGGCCAACGAGATCGCCAAGACCCGGGATCTCACCGACAAGCCGTTCGGGGTGAACCTGACCATCCTCCCGGCGATCAACCCGCCGCCCTACGACGAGTACCGCCAGGTGATCGTCGACGCCGGCATCAAGATCGTCGAGACTGCCGGATCCAACCCGGCGCCGCACCTGCCGATGTTTCACGACAACGGAATCAAGGTGCTGCACAAGTGCACCTCGGTGCGGCACGCGGTCAAGGCGCAGAGCCTGGGCGTGGACGGCATCAGCATCGACGGGTTCGAATGTGCGGGCCACCCGGGTGAGGACGACATCCCGGGCCTGGTGCTGATCCCAGCCGCCGCGGCGCAGATCGAGATCCCGATGATCGCCTCCGGCGGTTTCGCCGACGCCCGCGGCCTGGTCGCGGCGCTGGCCCTGGGTGCCGACGGCGTCAACATGGGCTCGCGGTTCATGTGCACCGTGGAGTCCTGCATCCACCAGAACGTCAAGGAAGCCATCGTCGCCGGCGACGAGCGCGGCACCGAGCTGATCTTCCGCTCGCTGCACAACACCGCGCGGGTAGCCAGCAACGCGGTGTCCCGTGAGGTCGTGGAGATCCTCAAGAACGGCGGTCAGTTCCCCGACGTCCAAGAGTTGGTGGCCGGTGTGCGCGGCCGCCGCGTCTTCGACGAAGGCGACGTCGACGCCGGGATCTGGACGGTGGGCACCGCGATGGGGCTCATCAACGACATTCCGACCGTCGACGAGCTGGTGTCGCGGATGGTGTCCGAGGCCGAGGAGATCATCCTCGGACGGCTGGGCAACATGGTCGAGGACGACGACGAGGAGAACGTCGCCTAGTCCTTCGGACTGGTCAAACCGCCGCGGCGCGAGCACTGCGGGCGCGCCGGGCGGTGACCACGCGTCGCGCTATGGCGGCGACCGGAACGAGCAGCCCCAACACCGGCATCACGACGAGCAGCGCGGCGCCACCGGCGTAGCTGCCGGCGATGATGACGGCTGCCCACACCATGCTGGCCAGGGCGGAAAGGGCCACAACCACGCCGAAGGGTTTGTGGGCGGCACCCAGTCGTGCGGGCACAAAACCCCGGGTTGGGGGAACCCAGCGTTGTACCAACAGTGCGCCCATCATGCTCCGCTGTCGGGTCTCGGCGGCTTTGCGTGTGATCCGCTTGGCACGTGCGGCAAGTCGGGTTCGTAGCAACCGCGGGCCGAACCGCCTGCCGAGTGCGTAGCTCAGTGCGTCGCCCAGCACCGCGGCCACGACCGTGATGATCATGAGCGTCATGATCGACAGTCGGCCGTTCGGGGAGAGGACGATCAGCGTCATCAAAATCGGTTCGGCCGCAACCACTATCGACAGCACCGGAATGCTGGAGGCAACCACTATCGCCGCCAGCAACAGGTACAGAACGGGGCCGTGGGGCAGCTCGGGCAGCTGGGGGAACGGGGGCATGTGGGTCTTGGCCTCAGGATTGGAGCAGGTTATCGCCGGGGCTGGGTGGCCCTAGGCCAGGCCAGTGGATTCAGGGCGCGGTAGGGGTCGTCCGCTTGGATCTTCACCAGGTCGGCGAGGATGTTCTCCAACGAGGTCTGCGTCGCCTGCTTGACGGTGGTCACCCATTCGTCGCCGGAGATGTCCGCCGGCTTGGTGGTGTCGATCGGGGTGCCGAAACGCAAGTACATGCGACGGGGCCGAGGCATGAGAGTGGGGCCGATGCCCCTCATCAGCGGTACCGGAGCATCTTTCTGTCCGGTCATCTTTTCGCTCACGGCAAGGCTGAGCTGTCCCAACCGGCTATGGCGGGAGAACAGCCCCTCATACATGTCGTCGCTGCCGACCAGACCCACGGGGACGATCGGATAGTCGTTGGCGATCGCTACCCGCGCAAACCCCGCACGCCCCTGCCAGCTGAGCTGGTGTTCTTCGCCCTTGAACTTGGCGATCTCACGGCCGCCGCCCGGGAACACCAGGATGGTTTGGTCGTGCCGCATCAATTCCCCGGCGTTGTCCGGGCTGCCGACGACGGCACCGAAAGCGGACGCAACGTCGCGCAGCGGTCCGCGCATCTTGCCGATCCCGCGTTCGGCCAGCGGCCGCACCCGGGCGCCGATGGTTTGCCGGACGAAATGCGGGATCAACACGATCTCCATCCAGCCTTGGGTGTGATTGCCCACCAGCAGGAATCGGCCGTCCTCGGGCAGTTGATCGGCGCCGTCGACGTACGGGCGGAACGCCTCGACCGCGGATGCGGAGGCGTCGCTGATCGCGGCGAATGCGCGCCGTAGGGCCCGCACCTGCGCGGATTGGTCGATGATCGGTGCGTCGGCGAGCGTGCCCATGATCGTTTCGTATCCCTTTCGCTGACGGCCTATCGGTCGCGGCGCTGGGACGTGCGACGACGCCCGCTTTGGAGCCGCAACGGGGTTCAGCATACCGAACCAACCGGTTTGTTTGTCAATGCCGGCCGGTGGGTTCGTCTGGATCGTTATGATCCCCGGTGTGGCCAACAGATCCGGCAGCCAGTTACGCGGTGAGATCTTGGCCGCAGCACGTGCCGAGTTCGCGCAATATGGCCTGACCGGTGCCCGCATTGAGCGGATCGCCAAGGGCGCCAACGCAAGTAAAGAACGCCTGTACGCGCACTTCGGCGATAAAGAATCCCTATTTCGACTGGTGGCGCTCACTGACGCCGCTGAATTCTTCGACACCCTGACGCTGCGGCCCGACGCCGTGCCTGAATTCGTCGGCGAGATCTTCGATGTCCTTCGGGCGCATCCTGAGCACTTGCGGATGATGACCTGGGCGCGCCTGGAAGGCCTGCCGTTTCCCGAACACCAATCCATGGGTCACGACATCCCCGGCCGCGAACTCGCCGCGATCGAGGCCGCGCAGGCCGCCGGACACGTCGACGCGCACTGGAAGCCGCTGGATCTCCTGGTGATGCTGTTCGGGATCGGCACCGCGTGGGCGGACTGGCCCCATCAAGACGCCCTCGACGACGCCGATATCGCCGCACACCGCGCGGCGGCCGTCGAAGCAGCCGCGCGGATCATCGCGCCGCGCCGGCGCGAGATGTGACGATCGCTGCTAAGTGGTATCAATCCGGTATCATTCCCCTCATGGGTATGACGTTGCGTACCAGCGATGAGCAGACCGAGGCGCTGCGCCGGCAAGCTGATGCCGAGGGACGCTCAATGCAGGCCGTCGCGCTGTCGGCGATCGATGAGTACATCGCGCGGCGGACACACCAGGCGAATGTTGCGACGGCACTGCAACGGGTGCTGCGCGAAGAAGCCGGGGTTCTGGAACGTCTCAAGGACGCATGACGTCGCATGACCGAGTACCTCGATCTCGAGGACCTGCTTGAGGTTGCTCGGGGTGCCGTCGGTGCCGATGTCGCGGTACGCGACTACGGACTGTTGGAATCGGCGTTGGCCCGGCCGCGCGCGTCGGTGTTCGGTGCGGACGCCTACCCGGATCTACACCTCAAGGCCGCCGCGCTGATGCACTCGCTGGCGCGCAATCATGCGCTCGTTGACGGCAACAAGCGGCTGGCTTGGACGGCGTGCCGAACTTTCCTGGCCATCAATGATCAGTGGATCAACGCCGCGGAGGACGACCGGTTCGAGTTCGTGATCGAGGTCGCCACCGGTGTGCTATCTGACCTTGGTGGCATCGCCGAGCAACTGCGCGCCTGGAGTCATCAGGAGGGCTGATGGCGCACGGTATTGCGTTGGGTGCCCAGATCGATCGCACCGTCGTCGGTTGCCACGGTGGCTTCGACGACGTCGCCGTCGCGCAGGTACTTGGGATTGCCGGCCTGCCGCTTGAAGAAGGCCTTCCACTTCACTGCCGGCGGCAGCAACGCACCGAGGATCTCGATCGGCTTGGGCGGGGCGCTGAGCGCGGTGCCGACCGGAGTGCCGGTCAGGATCAGATCACCGGGCGCGAGATTCTGAAACCGGGTCAGGCTCTGCAGGGCTTGCAGGGGCCGATACACCATGTCGCCGTCCACAGTCATGTCCTGCCGAATCTCGCCATTGACCGCCAGGCGAAGGCGCAACTGCCCGAAACGTGCCCAGTCGGCCGCGTCGAACAGCACCAGCGCCGGACCGACCGGGGTGAATCCGGGGTAGGACTTGGCCTCGTAGAACTGGGTCTGGGGCAGTTGGACATCGCGGGCGGACACGTCGTTGGTGACGACCAGGCCGGCGATCAGCCGCGGCAGGTCGGCCTCGGAAATCGTTGCACCGACCGGGATGTCACGGCCGATAACGAGGCCGATCTCGACTTCGTAATCGAGCAGGGAAACATGGCTGGGCTTGACCACGTCGTCGAACGGGCCGGTAATCGAGGCGGAAGCCTTGCGGAAGAAGGTCAGCGGCACCGTCGCGGGGTTCATGCCGGCATCTTTGATGTGCGAGACGAAGTTGGTCATCTGGGCTATCACCCGGCACGGCGCCGTCACCGGGGAAAGCAGGGCGAGACCGTCCACCGGGACGACGTCCGCACTGCGGGCAGCGCCTTCGATGGCGGCCCGATCGGCCAACAGCTCTCCGGTCGTGGTGGCGCGCGAATCGATCCGGGCGGCCCCGGACGGCGTGCACACCCACCAGCCGTCGGCGGTGCGAAGGACGGAAACGGTCATGAGGAGGCAACTTTCAGTAGGCCGGCCAGCCGGCGGACGTCGAACTCGTTGTCGTCGCGCAGTGCGGCCAGGATTGCGCGCGCCTCATGGGGCGCCGTCCGCACCTCGGTGCCGAGAAAGTTCTTGCTGGCCGGTGGTCCCCACTGGGCCAGCCCGGAAGCGGTGAACGGCGCCCAGCCCGCCTCCACGGTGTTGTCGAACACGTCACCGTCGGTGAAGTGTTCCACCAAAAAACCGTCGGGATCGCGCCAGTAGTCAAAGATCTGACTGCCCTGGATATGGCGACCGACGCCCCAAGACCGTTGATAACCCAAGTCTTTGAGGTACTCGCCACCGGCGGCCAGTGCGTCGAGGTCGCAGACCTGATACGCCGAATGGACATAGCGATCAGCCGGGCCCAGCGCGATCGCCAGGGTGTGGTGGTCGGACGGGATGCTGCCCCGGTCGCAGCGGATGAAGCTCATGGTCGGTCCGCGATCGCGCTGCCCGGGGAAATACAGAAAGTCGCTGACGATCATCCCGAGGGTGTCCAGGTACCAGTTGAGCGTCTGAAGGTATCGGGTGCTTTGCAGCACCACATGGCCGAGACGCTGCACGATCGCCGGTGTGCGCGCGGGGCGCTGGGTGGCATTGACCCTGCGCACCGCGTGACCGACGTTCAAGCTCTGCGGGGTTTGCGCAGGTAGGGCGTCGAGCTGGTGGGTGGACGATACGACCCGAACCGCCCCGCCGCTGGGATCGCGCAGATCCACACTTACTCCGCCGAGTGAGTCGGGCAGCGGGGTGATGCGGCCGCCGGTCGCGGATGCCAGCCGCGTCAGATCCGCCGTATCCTGTGCGCGAAACGCTATGCCGTGAAAACGGTTTCGTCGCCCGCATCGGATGATCGCGCACGGTTCGGCGGCGTCTGAGCCACGCAGGTGCAGTTCCTGCTCGGTCCGCTGTGCGGTGGCGAACCCGAAGGCGTGCGCGAATCTCTCGGCCCGCGCCAAGTCGGGCTTGTCGAATTCCAGCCACGCCAGGTCCTCGACTTTGATGATCGGCTGGGTTGACCTGCCGGCGTGTTCGCCTCGGTGCGCCCCCTGGGTGCTGTGCAGGGTCATTGTCCGGCGTTCTCGGAGAGCAGGCGCAGCGCCGTGCTGTAGAGGGCATTGGCATGCATGTCGAACATCTCGATGAGATCCACGGCCTGGTCGTCGACTTCGTCGGCGATGAACAGGCCGTCAGCTCCGGCGATCGCATAGGTGACCAGCTGACGCATCTGGGTCTCGGTGAGCCCCGGGGTGAGCTTGCTCAGAGTCTGGGTCAGCGCAACGGCCGTCTGGGTTCGGGCCTGGATGAACATCGCCCGCGCTCGCGCCTCGATGGGCCGGCGTTCCAGTGCCAGCATCAGCCCGAGGCGGATGAAGTCCGGTGATTCCAATAGGGCCTTGGCGATCTGCATCGCCAACCCCTGAACCCGCTCGAGTGCAGTGCCGTCGTCGGGAACCTGCCAGGCGCTGAGCCAGCTGGCGAAGCTGCGCTCAATGACGGCCGCGATCAGGTCGTCCTTGTTCTTGAAGTGCCAATAGATCGAGCTGGCCGGCAGCTCGCATTTGGCGCTGACCAGGGCGATGCTGGTGCCTTCGTAGCCGCGTTCGGCGGCGATCTCGGAGGCGGCGTCGAGGATGCGCTCGCGGGACAGCTCGCCATCAACCCGTTTGCGCCGCTTCGGCTGGGATGTTGTCGCCATCGCGCCTCTCCTCGGGTCTTGACTCTGTAGTGATCGCTACATTACCGTAGCGATCACTACAGAACAAGTTTCTCGGAAGCGAGAGCGGGCATCGTGACTACAGGCACCTACGACGTGGCGGTGATCGGCTATGGACCTACCGGGGCTACGGCCGCCAACATCTTGGGCGGGCTCAAGCTGAAGGTGATCGTGCTCGAGCGCGATTCGGATATCTATGGGCGTGCGCGGGCGATCTCCACCGACGAAGAGGTCATGCGAGTCTGGCAGTCGGTCGGCCTGGCCGAGCGACTGCAGCAGGACATGCTGCCGGATCGGCCGTTGAATTTCGTCGACGCAGCGGGGGTTCCCTTCATCGATCTGAAGATCACGCCGCGCGGCTTCGGGCATCCGCCGCAGCAGTTCTTGTACCAGCCCGCCGTCGACCGCGTCCTGCGCGAAGGTGTGCAGCGCTATGCAGGCGTCGAGGTGTTGCTGGAGCACGAATGCCTGCGGGTGCTGTCTCACGACGACGGCGTCGAACTGCTCTGCGCCGACCTTGGCCAGGACACCCTCAAGCGGGTTCGTGCCCGCTATGTGATCGCCGCCGACGGGGGAGCGTCGCCCACCAGGGGACAGCTGGGGATCGGCTATTCGGGCCGCACCTACGCGGAGCGCTGGGTGGTCATCGACACCAAGGTCTTGCGAGAGTGGGATGCCCACGACCGGTTGCGGTTTCACTGCAATCCCGCCCGGCCGGTGGTCGACTGCCCGACCCCGCTGGGGCACCACCGCTGGGAGTTTCCCGCCCGAGCCGGTGAGGACGAGCAGCAGCTGCTGTGCGAGGAGGAGATCTGGAAAGTCCTCGGCAGCCAGGGCATCACCGATCAACACGTCAAGATCCTGCGGGCGGTTATCTACAGCCACCATGTCCGCGTAGCCGATCGCTGGCGGGTGGGCCGGGTCTTTCTGGCCGGCGACGCCGCGCATGCCATGCCGCCGTGGATCGGGCAGGGTATGTCCGCCGGTGTGCGTGACGTTGAGGGGGACCCATTTGATGGTCCAGTCGTTATGCGGCTTGGGGTTGGTGGGTCGTGGTCCACTGTAGGGCGAACTCGGCTGGGCTGAGTCCGCGGTGGGCCGAATGCGGTCTGTTGGCGTTGTAGTCGATCCTCCAGTCTTCGATGATCACTTGGGCTTCGCGCAGGGAGTCGAAGCGCCACGAGTTGAGCAGTTCGTCGCGCAGGCGGCCGTTGAACGATTCGATCCAGGCGTTCTGCCAGGGTGAT
>NZ_UWOA01000127.1:0-570 GCF_900604305.1 Mycobacterium sp. P7213 | reverse complement strand
GCTATGCCGTGACCGTGACCGGCGGGACCGTCACCTCGGCACCCAATGCCCCGATCCTGACCATCGGAGCCGACGGCGACGCCTCCACCATCACCGTCAAGTTGATACGTATCTAGCCGTCGACCCGCCAACGGACTACCGCCGACACTCCGGGTTGCCTAGGTGGCAGCCTTGCATCACATAAGCAACTCGTTTAACTTCTCAGGCAGACTTCAGAATCTGTTGTCTTCCATGAAGAAGGGTTCGTCGGGATGCCTCGTCACCGCAGCAGGGTTGTGGGCAGCAAGATTGTCGGTATTGCCGCGTCTTTGGCTTTGACCTCTCCGGCCGCGCCGGCTCAGGCYGATTTCGACGACATGCTCGATGTCCTCGTCGCACCTTTTGCCACCGCAGCCGGCGAACTGGACCCCCAGGCCGTCACCGACAACACCGCGTGGGACACCTTCTTCTCTGCCGAGCACTGGGACGCCGCCTTCGCCGCGCTGGCTGAGCCCGGCCCGGCACTCTCCTTGGCCTTCGACCCCTACGCCGGGCTGTACAGCCTGTACAGCCTGGCCGAAAAATGGATCG
>NZ_UWOA01000087.1:0-9079 GCF_900604305.1 Mycobacterium sp. P7213 | reverse complement strand
ACAAACTCCTGGCACGCCACCGAACCCGCGCCACCCCAGAAATCACCGGCAGCCAGCACATCGTGCACGATCGCCTGGTGCTCAGCCTCCAACGACGCCGCCTGAGCACGAATCAACGCACCGTGGGCATCCACATCACCGAACTGGTAGTTAATCGACATAGTCGTAGTTCCCCTTCTAGCTCGACAGGATCTGCTGCGAAGCAGCTTCCTGCTGCTCGTAGTGGTTAGCGTCGCGAATCAACCCATCGCGCACCCCGTGCAGCATGTTCACGATGTTGCGAAACGCGGTCTGCATCTGACCCATGGTGTCCATCGAGGTCCGCTCCGCCAGACCACCCCAGCCCGCACCGGAGATGTTGGTCGACGACGCCCACATCCGGCGCGCCTCGTCCTCCACCGTCTGCGCGTGCACATCAAAACGGCCCGCCATCGAACGCATCGCGTCCGGGTCAGTCATAAAACGTGTTGCCATGGTTCTCTCCTTGGTTCCGCGAAAGTTGTTGGAAATTAAAGATATTTGGAACTACCCGGCCGACGCGGCGTTAGCCGCCTCGGTGGCTGCGTAGCTGTTGGCGCTGGTGTTCAAGGTGGCCACGAACGCCTGGTGGATGGCCTCCGCCTGGGCGCTGATGGCCTGGTACATGCTGGCGTGCGCGGCGAACTGCGCAGCAGTCAGCGCCGAAACCTCGTCAGCGGCGGCCGGAACGACACCCGTGGTCGGCGTTGCCGCCGCGGCGTTCTGAGCGCTCAGCGCCGCGCCGATGGCGGCCAGGTTGCCCGCAGCCGCCGTCAGCGCCTCCGGTTGGGTGTTCACAAAAGTCATGGGGCTCTCCTCCAAGATGCCGGCCGCAGCGGACCGACGCTCACCGACTACGCCGAAACAGTGGCCCCGTGACGACGTCGTACCGGGGCGTGCTCAACGCAACATGGTTCAAGTAACAGAAACGGTGCCGGAGCCAGATCGGGACCAAACAGTCGCCGAATCCGGGCGGGCATTATCGCCGGGACGCAATCTCGTCCTCACCTCCTGACACCTGTAGAGGCCAACTGGGCCGGATACACGAACCGGCCCCCTTACCTGCGCAATGGTGGCATCGGCACCGGTAAGCGTCAACCCAGACAGGGGGCCTTGGGCTGTGAATCAACTGTCGGGCGGCTGTTAAGTCAGGGCGTGTTCTTCTCGGCAACCGCCGCGCTGAGCCCTTCGGCGAGGTCCTCGCGGGTCAGTTCCTTGAACTTGTGCAGCCATTCCTCGCTGAAATCGGTGACATCGCCGGAGAGCACCGCGTCCAGTTCAGAATCGTCGAGACGGAAACTGCGGTGGTCACGGGCCTTCTCCACGACGTTGCGCACGAATCCGGCGTTACCCAACACATCGATACCGCGGATCAGGTCACCGTCTTCGGAATAGTTCTCGTCGGCATAGAACCTGGTGTAGTGCGGCAGCAGTCCCTCGACCGCCTCGTCACTGACCACGTCCTCGTTCTCCGCCCCCATCATCTTGGTCAGTTCCAGCAGTTCCGGCGGGGTGTAGCTGTAGAACTCGATCACCGTCGAGAACCGGCGCCGCAGGCCCTGGTTCACCTCGAGCATCTTCTCCATGGCGTTGGCATAGCCGGCGCCGAACACCACCAGCTCGTCACGGTGGTTCTCCATGTACAGCAGCAGCGTATTGATGATCGCGTTGCCGTACGCGTCGCCCTGGCTGTAGCCGCGTTCATGCAGGGTGTGCATCTCGTCGAAGAACACCGCACCACCGAGCGCACCTTCGAGCAGCTCTTCGGTGTTCTTCTCGGCATCGGCCATGTAGCGGCCCAGCAGCTTGGACCGGTTGGTCTCCACCACCAGCGGTTTGCGCAGCACGGTCAGGCCACACAGCTGCTTGGTGAATGCCCGCGCCACCGAGGTCTTTCCGGTGCCGGGCGGACCGAGCAACAGGGTGTGTCGCGACGTCACCGGAACCGGCAGGCCCATCTTGGCCCGCGCCAGATTCACCTTGGTGGTCGCCTTGATCAGCTTGATCTCTCGCTTGGCCTGCTCCATACCGAGCATGGCGGCCAGCTCCGCGTCGCCCTCGGCCAGGTAGCGCGCGGCTTCCTCGGCATGCCGATCGGCTTCGGCCTGCTCACGCGTGGGCGCGCTGTCCGGGTCCCACGGGTCGGTGCGGGCCTCGATGGTCTCCGGGTCGGTCAGCACCAGCCGGAAGTCGGGATTGTCCAGTGCCTCGCGCGCGGGGGTGAATTTCGAGTCCCGCGAATAGACCCGGCGCAGCAGCTCAGCGGCCTCGTCCTCACGGCCCAGATGTCGCATACACATGCCCTGGGTGTAGAGCGCGACGTTGGCGGCACCGGGCACCCGGTCGCCCTCGATGGCCTCCTGCGCACGCCGCGTCGCTTCCTCGAACACCCCCAGCGAAGCCAGCGCGGTGGTGGCCATCGCCGCCGCAGCCGCCTTGAGTTCGGGTTGGCGCCAAGGAGCCGACGCGGGGAACTGCTTGAGCACGTCCGGCCAGCGGCCGGTCCGGAAATAGAGCAGGCCCCGGACGTAGCTGACCAACTCGGCCTCGAACGGGTTCCGCGGCTCGATGCCGTCGAGCAGCTTGGCGGCCTCTTCGTAGCGTTTGGCTCCGGCCAGCGTGGCGGCGTAGGCGGCGGCCAGCGATTCCACACTGGTGATCAGCAGCCGCAGGAACATCCCGTCGGAAACCTCGGGACGGAATTCCAGGTCGGACAGGCCAAGTCGGCGGGTCTCCCAGCCGAACGTGCGCACCGTCGACCAGGCGTTCGCCAGTACCTCGATATCGGAGTCACCGGCCAGCACCCGGGCCAGCCAGGCATCGCACATGCTCGGGTCGATCGAGCTGGCGGTGGTGAACATCTGCAGCGCGACCTGCGGATTATGGCTGGGCTGCAACCCGTTGACCGAAATGCCGGAGGCCAGCATGCCCGCAACCATGGCGTTGCGGGCGTCGGTCGTGGATGGACCGGTCACCCGCGCGCCCCAGCCGCCGCCGCGGGCGTGTACTCCTCGATAACGTCGACCGACAGCGGCAGCTGCTCACCGTCGCGCAGGTCTCGTCCCGGCACCGACATCCGCCGGTGGGCGGTGGGCGCCGGCAGGCTGGCGCAGACCGCTTCCAGCTGGCGCCGGCCCACGAACCGGTTCAGCGCGGACCGGACGTTTCGGCTGGGCTTGTCGGCGGTGTGGTACCTCGCCAGCACCGAGACCTGGGTGGTCCGGCCGCCACCGCGGGAAAGCCGCACCGTGACCACCGTTGCTTCGCTCTCCGGGTACCACAGGTGTTCGAGGTTCTCCGGAGTGATGTCGTTGGGCGACACCCAATAGCTGCTGATCTGGCCGGCCGGGCGTTCGCGGAACAGCCGGTGCCGCAACTGGGTGGCCGCCAGGCCCGCCAGTACCGCCTCGTCGACGGCGTCGAACTCGTCGGCGTGCAGCACCTGGGCGCTGAGCTGACGCCCGTCGATCTCCTCGGCCAGCCGCTCGGTGGCGGCGGCCAGGGTGGAAGCCAGCGAGTCGCGGGTGGCGACCGCGTTGACGTTGTGTTGCGGGTCCATCCGCAGCACCACCCAGGTGTGGCGGCGGTCGGGCATCGACGGGTTCTCTTCGACGTCGGGGTCGTCGGCGGGGCGGGGGTCTTTGCGGGTCCCGACCGAGACGACATCGATGCTGTCCAGCCGCACATCGAACTGACGCAGCCCGGCGGCCAGGCGCTCCACCGGCAGCGCCGCCTCCGCGGCGCGGCCGTGCCGGCCGGTCGCCGACGTGGGCCGCCCGCCCACGGCGATGACCGTCACCAACCGGCCTTCGTGTTCGCGGACCCCGATCGACTCCCGGCCGAAGCGCCGGTGGTGATCGATTGCGGTGCCGCGGCCGCGGTTCAGGGCCGCTTCGGGGTCGGTGAACTGATCGGCCACCCAGGCCGCCCACAGCGTGCTGACCGGTACCCGACGGTAGGTGAGCAGCGCGATGAGCGCGACCAGCACGGCGATGGCGACGCCCGACCACCATGCGTAGTCAGCGGCCTTGGGGTCACCGGGCCAGCGACCGGCGAGGACCAGGATCCCCACATCGATCAGAAAGACGACGGTGACCCGCATCCAAGACAGGTTCAGACCTAGTGCGTGCTGTGCCTTCATCGGTTCCTTGACGATCGTCGCAGTGCTGCCACTCCCAGGGCCACTCCGGCCGCCGCGAGAGCCGCCAACAGCCCGGCTCCGGCGACCCAGGCCGGCGTCATGTCGCGTTCGGGCGGCATCGGCGGCACCTCCAGCGGTGCCGACAGCCGCTCCGGCGGCTGGGCCGGAACATCGGGAACGTCCCAGGTCAGTGCCGCGACCGGGTCGACGATGCCGTAACCGACCACATTGTCGACCCCACGCGCCGGTGGCCGAGCCGTGCGGGTCAGCCGGTTGATCACCTGGTGTGCCGACAGTTCCGGGTATTTGGCCCGTACCAGCGCCGCCACACCGGAGACGATCGCCGTGGAGAAGCTGGTGCCGGACGGGACCAGCAGCGAGTTCTCCGGGCCGTCGACGGCGTTCATCAGCCCGTCATCGCGCGGTGAAAGGCCCTCGATGTCGGTACCGGGCGCCGCGATCGACACCCACGGGCCGGCCACACTCGACTTGGCCATCGGTGCACCCGCGGAGTCGACCGCGCCGACGGTCAGCACGTACTCGTCGTACCAGGCCGGGGTCACCACGGTGTTGACGCCGTTCCAGTCGCGGGGGTCATCGGGGCGCATCGCGTTGTAGACGGGGTTCTGCTTGCAGTCCCGCCAACTGACGTCACCGGCGGCCGCGACGATCACCGCGTTCTTCTCCACCGCTGCGTAGCGCACCGCCGCACCCAGATCGGCCTGGTCGATGAGCGTGCGCACGTTCATGCAGATGGCCGAGGAGATGTTGATGACCTGCGCACCCATGTTGGCGGCGTGCACGATCGCCCGTGCCATGGTGCGGATGCCGTCGGTCTTCTCCCGCAGCTGCGGGTCGCGTCCGTCCGCGAACGGCTCCTTGGGCCCGAAGGCCGCGCTGTATTGCCGGATGGCGATCAGCTGCACGTCAGGGGCGACGCCACTGAACGCATCCGGCGCCCCACCCGGAGGCGGTGCGCTGGGGGCGCGGAAGTCGACCGGCGCAGTCTGGGCCTGCCCGGAGAAGCCGGCCGATCGCACCGCACCTGCGCTGGTGCGATGGGGAACGTGCGCCGACGAGGCTGCCGCGCCGGGTCCCGGGGCCGGCCCGGGCGCGGGTCCAGGTGCCGGAGCAGGAGCGGGTGCCGGCGCGGGAGCGGGAGCGGGTGGCGGCCCCTGACCCGGGGGCGGTTCCTCGCCCTCGACGGGCGGTGGCGGCGCTGCCGGCGGGGGCGGCATCACCAGGATGGTCGTCGCCGGCGACGGGGTCGGCGGCGGCGGCTCGTTGGTGGGAACCGACGGCGGCCTACGGGTCTGACGGGGCGGTGGCAACGGGGCGACCCCGTTGTCCGGCATCGCGGCGATCAGCGACGCCACCAAGGTCCCGTGCGCATCGCAGTCCGACAGCCCGTCGCCGCCGGCCATCACGTAGTCACCGCCGGGCACCAGGTTCGGCAGCCGGGGGTGCGGGGTCACGCCGGTGTCGATCACCGCGACGGTGACGCCTCCCCCGCGACCGAACTTCCAGGCCTCCTGCAGGTTGAGCATGTCCATGTAGGCCGGCTGCACGCGGAAGTCGGAGTTCGGCAGCACCCCGACCTCAGTGCAGTACGACGTCTGCCGCATGGTCTGCGGAGGCCCGGGCGTGCCGTCCGGCGGCAGCGCCGCGGGGTCGATCATGGGCGGCTCGATGGCGCCGGCAGCCGGCATTCCGGCCAACGAGCCACTGGCCACCATGATCATCGCGGCGCCGGCGGCCGCGGTGCGCTGCAGCCGACGCACGCCCCTACCGGTACCGGATTGCTTCATAGGTATTCATCAACCACAGTGCCAGCGGGAACAACGGCATCAGGCAGAGGTATTCGATCCACTCGACGAACTTGCGGAACAACGGGCTGTAGATGGTGTTCGGCACGATCACCGCAGACAGCAGGCCGAACATCGGCACCAGCACCAGCACGGCCACGCCGACCACCAGTGCGGTCGGGGTCCACAGCACCACCGCGAAGCGCAGCACCACAGCTGCGATGATCACCAGCCCGGTGAGCGTCACCGTGACCGCCTGCAACCGGTCGCGGAAGGACCGGCCCCGCAGCACCAGGAACCCGGCGGTCAGGGCGGCCAGCAGCACCGGCAGCCAGGTTCGGTCTGAGTGCGGGTCGCACAGCCCGGTCATGCACACCGCGATCAGCACGCCCAACCCGGACAGCAGGCCGGTCATGAACGATCGCGCCCGCTCCGCGCGCAGCACCACTTCGCGGACCGACTCCGGGCCCTCCAACGACGGCGGGGCGCCGGGAGTGCTCACCACGGTGGTGGGCAGGTCGGGGCGGGCCTCGAAGACCCAGCGGCTGGTGGCTGACGGGAAGACCGGCAACCGCAGGCCGGCCAGCCAGCGCGACAGCGACGGAGCCCACTGGTAGGCCAGCACGCAGACCAGGTACACGCACGTCATGAGGGTCACCGCGCCGGTCAGGAACAGCATCCGCAGCACGCCGGCGAACATCACCGCCACGCTGATGGTGGCGACGGCCGAGTAGGCGGCCAACTGCCTCCCGGTGAGCCGGATGACAGCCAGTGCAGCGATACCGGCGACGCCGAAGCCCAGCGCGGCATGCGCGGCGCCCACCTCGCCGGGCACCGCCGCTGCGGCCGCCACCACCAGCGGAACCAGACCGGTGGCCAGCAGAATGTCACCGACCTGCCGGTCGGAGGCGTTGCGGGCCTGCATCAGGATCAGGGCGGCGGCGATCAGCACCAGGAAGGCCAGCCCCGCGCCGAAGCCCGCCGTCAACCAGCCTTCGTGCTGGACCCGCCACGCCGCGAGCAGCCCGGTGGCCACCAGCACGCCCAGCGACAGGGTCGACACCCCGACCCGCACCGCGGTCGCCGCGTCGACCGGAGCGAATCGCTTCGCGAGGTTGACCGAGACGGCGGTGGAGATGTGCTCGATGACCGGCGAGCGCCGCTCCTGGTCTTCGATGAAGCGCAGCCACAGCCGGTCGCCGTCGTAGACGTCCTGTTCGGTCAGCGACTGGTTCGGCCGCAGCGCGGTGCCGTCGACCAGGCACAGCACCCAACGGCCGCGGCCCTCGGCCTGCAGCGTGGGTTCTTCGAGTTCCTGGAGCCGGCCGTTGATCACCTTCAGCAACGGGTCCAGCATCACCGAGACCGGGGCGTCGGCGTCGAGCAGCGTGCCGATCTGAACGCCGTCGCCCGCCATGACCCCGACCACCACGGCCCGGGGTGCCGACGGCGCGAGTTCGCCGCCGGCCTGTGCCGACTCGATCGCCGCGGTCATGATTGCATCACCCGACCGACGAATACTGACCGCATAGAACCCATAGGTGCCGCCTCGCAATTTGTCATTTTTAAAGTCAGTCCAATTCTAAAGGCACTTCATGCAATTCGCACGACCCGCGTTTACCCGCAGTTTTCCGTTGCGACACTTGGCATTCGACGCCCAGATCTATCGAGCAGGCCGCTATACCCTCCGATGCGTTTTCCAAGCGCCGTAGGGCAGGGTGTCCAGGACGGTCTTGACGCCCACCTGAACCAACTGCGGGGTGGCGGGGCAGATCGCCAGCCATGCTTCGCCCGAGCCCGCGGTGCGCGCCTGCTGATACAGCGCGATCCGTCCGCCTGAGCCGTCTTTGATCGACAGCACCGAGGCGCTCGGCCCCTTCGCGTCGTCGCGGTATTGCCGCGCATAGACCGCGGCTTCGGCCGCCGGCTCCGAAAGCGCCTGACCCAGCGCCGCGACGGTGGCAGCACTGATGCCCATCCGGCGCAGGTCTCCCCCGGTGAAAATGTTGAAACCGGAGTCCTGCCAGCTCTGGGTGGCCTCCAGCATCTCCTCCATCGGCACGTTGACCGCGGTGATCTGGGCCGGGTCGGCGTGGTGAATGGATTCCATCCCGTCGATCACCAGCGCGGCGATCGAGGCGGCATCGGTCACTGAGACATCGTCGACGGTGATGTCGGTGCCGACACGTACCGCCGACACCCAGTGCTCACCGCGCCGCGCCAACAACACCCGGAACTCGTTGTCGGGGATGTCGCGGGTGCCGGGTTCCTGGTCCTCGGCGTCGATGACGCCGTAACGCAGCTTGCCCAGCGACAGCAGCGCGACCACCTCGAGGTCGGGCGCGGCAAGCACCCGCATTCGTGCCGCGACGGCCTCATTGACCTCACCGTCGACGACGATGCCCTGTTCGCGCATCACCGCCATCCCGGGGTGTTCCGACAACCAGTCACTTGAGTCGGTGGAAACGTAAGGACGACACCGCAACTCGGGAGCAACGTGGCGGATGTCCAGCAGTGCCTGCAGCATCCAGAAACCCTCGACGTTGACGGTGATGTCGGTGCGAGTGCTCGGGTCCATCACTACCCTCCTCTACCGGATTGTTCGCTGGACGTGGCTAGTGGAGTACTTGGCTATTGGATCACGCGAGAGGGCGTGACCGCTCGGCACCACCCGCCAATTGCAGCACGCGGCAGCACACCCAGGGATCGGGTGTGCTGCCGCGCTGCGAAAGTGCGGGGCGATCAGGCCCAGCTGGAACCCACCGAGGCGTCGGTGTTGGCCATGTTGTTGCCGGCCGACTGCACCTTCTGGCCGTGGCTGTTGGCCTGCTCGTAGATCACCGCGAAGTTGCGGCCCAACTGCGCCACAAACTCCTGGCACGCCACCGAACCCGCGCCACCCCAGAAATCACCGGCAGCCAGCACATCGTGCACGATCGCCTGGTGCTCAGCCTCCAACGACGCCGCCTGAGCACGAATCAACGCACCGTGGGCATCCACATCACCGAACTGGTAGTTAATCGACATAGTCGTAGTTCCCCTTCTAGCTCGACAGGATCTGCTGCGAAGCAGCTTCCTGCTGCTCGTAGTGGTTAGCGTCGCGAATCAACCCATC
>NZ_UWOA01000014.1:0-90066 GCF_900604305.1 Mycobacterium sp. P7213 | reverse complement strand
GGCGGGGGAGCCATCGGGTTGTCCATGGCCACGGTCTCGCCGTTGACATCCGGGTTGTCGATCGGGGCGTCGGCCGGCGGCGTTGCCGGAACCTCGCGCTGCGATGCGCCGGACAGCCCGCGGCCGCAGACCGGCCAGGCGCCACGGCCTTGGGTTGCCAGCACGTGCTCGGCGACCGCGATCTGCTGTTCGCGGCTGGCCAGGTGTGCCGACGGGGCGTACTTGCCACCACCGTGGCTGCTCCAGGTGCTCGGCGAGAACTGCAGCCCGCCCTGGTAGCCGTTACCGGTGTTGATGCCCCAGTTGTTGCCGGATTCGCACCGGGCTACGTGGTCCCACTCGTCATCGGTAGCCGCGGCTGCGGTCCCGGCGAGGGCCAGGCTGCCGCCACCGATCACAGCTCCGGTGAAAGCGATTTTGGCGATGTTGACGTTCGATTGGGTGGGCTTGCGATGCCGTCCACTCATACGGTGGTGAATTCCTCTCTGTCTACGCCTGCGAGGTCAGCGTCGGGTTCGGACAGGGGGGACTGCCCGGCCTTGACGCACACGGTGCGTCTCGGCTTCACCCCGAGAGGCCGGTTAAGGCCTCAGGGCCGCTCTCGGCGGACCCGGTGGGTCCCCCGCCTCCATCCATCAGGTATTTGTGGTTTTCCTCGCCCGTTGGATGGAGCTCGGCGCTACGGGTGAAGAAAGGTGGATCGATCGGAAGATTTTCGATACACCCGGAGATGTACCGTAACCGCTCTTACCCGCTGAGTCACCCAGGGTGCTCCCGGGTGTTTTCCTCGCCGGTTCTTCCCAAACCACCAGGAATCACTAGCGTTTGTGCAGGTCAAAGCCTGCTCCATCAAGCTGTTGTCGGCTCGTAATCAATTCGTTATGTGACGCAGATCATGCTCTCCGCCGGGTCTGATTCGGCGGTCCAGCGTCGTCTCTCCTGCGTCGAGCCTCGCTAACCGCCGGGTCTGATTCGGCGGTCCAGCGTCGTCTCTCCTGCGTCGAGCCTCGCTATCCGCCGGCGAACGGCGGCAGTACGTCCACCGTTTCGCCGGGCCGCAACGCCGCCTCCTGGTCGCGCACCGCGACCCCGTCGCGCAAGTAGGAGCACCGACTCAGCACCGCCGCCAGCCGTTCGTTACGGGCAGCGAGGGTTTGCGTTAAGGCGGCCACTCCGCCCCCGGCGGGCACGTTGACGGTCTCCGATTCGGCTCCGGCGGCGGCCCGCGCCGCGGCGAAGTAGCGGACCGTCACCGCGACGCCGGTACCGGTGACATCGGTCTGATGAGTCATGGATCAGCCGCCGATCGCGCTCATCGGGCGGTCCGGCTGGATGAAATCCGGATCGTTGATGCCATGGCCGGCCTTCTTGGTCCACATCGCGGCCCGCCACGCCTGCTCGATGGCGTGGTCATCGGAACCGTCTCGCAGTAGGGCGCGCAAGTCATGCTCCTCGGTGGCGAACAGGCAGTTGCGAATCTGGCCGTCGGCGGTGAGTCGGGTCCGGTCGCAGTCTCCGCAGAACGGCCGCGAAACCGAAGCGATGATCCCGAACGTGCCCGCCGGTGTCTCCGGACCCTCGTCAACCAGCCAGAGTTCGGCCGGGGCGGAGCCGCGCGGCTTCGGATCGGGCCGCAGCGTGAACTGGGCCTGCACCCTGTCCAGCAGTTGCTCGACGCTGAGCCCGGCGTCACGGTTCCAGTTGTGGTCGGCGTCCAACGGCATCATTTCGATAACCCGCAGGTGGTAGCCGTGCAGCAGGCAGAAGCGCAGCAGGTTGATGATGTCGTCGCCGGTGACCTTGGGAGCCAGCACGGCATTGACCTTGATCGGCCGCATCCCGGCCTGTGCGGCCGCGCCCAGGCCGGCGAGCACGTCGGGCAGGCGGTCACGCCGGGTGATCTCAGCGAAGTGGGCGCGGTCGACGGTGTCCAGCGACACGTTGATGCGGTCCAGTCCCGCGGCTACCAGGGCGCCGGCCCGGCGTGCCAGACCCAGACCGTTGGTGGTCAAGGCGATCTCGGGCCGCGGGCGCAGGGCCGCGGCGCCGGCCACCACGCCTTCCAGATGGCGGGCCAGCAGCGGCTCGCCTCCGGTGAACCGGATGTCGGTGATGCCGAGGTGCTCCACGCCGATCCGCATCAGCCGAATCAGTTCATCGTCGCTCAGCAGGTGCTGGCTGGGGATCCAGTCCAGCCCCTCGGCCGGCATGCAGTAGGTACAGCGCAGGTTGCAGCGGTCAGTCAGCGATATCCGCAGATCTGTGTGCACTCGCCCGAAGGTGTCCACCAGCGGCCCGGTGGTCGGCATCTGCGCGGCGACGGCGCGCTCCACGGCTTCGTGGAAGGCGGCCTTCCGGGCCGCCTCCTGGTGGTCCGCGTCGGCAGCATCCGCATGCGGTGGCGGTGTGCGCAGACCCGCTTGCCTCAACGTCATATCCGTAATCCGATTCGGTCGGCCGGGGAGCGACCACATCGACTTCGGTGTCCGGTCCTTGTCTCCTCTAGCGGCTGCACCAGCCTACCGAGGAAACCTGGGTGTTTTGCGAGTCTCCGTCCGAGTAGGATCGGCTGCTGACGCGTCCTGCGCAGGCGGGACGCTTCCTTTATGTCCTTACATACGTCATCAAGCAAGACAAGCAGGTGAGACCAGTGCCGACCGGCAAGGTGAAGTGGTACGACGCCGCGAAGGGCTTCGGCTTCCTGTCCCAGGAAGAAGGTGAGGACGTCTACGTCCGCTCCTCGGCCCTGCCGGACGGCGTGGAGGGTCTCAAGGCAGGCCAGCGGGTCGAGTTCGGCGTCGCCGCCGGACGTCGCGGGCCGCAGGCGCTGACGGTGAAGCTGATCGACCCCCCGCCGAGCCTGTCGCGGACCCGACGCGAGGCGGCGCCGGCTGTCGAGCACCGGCACACCCCCGACGAGCTGCACGGCATGGTCGAGGACATGATCACCCTGCTGGAAGGCACTGTGCAGCCGGAGCTGCGCAAGGGCAAATACCCCGACCGCAAGACCGCTCGGCAGATCTCCGAGGTGGTCAAGGCAGTGGCGCGCGAGCTCGACGCCTGAGCCCGGGCCGGTGCTGACGATCCCGCCGCGGGTGGCGGTCGTCGCTGACTGAGTAGTGAAAACGCAGCAGTGACCTCCCGTCGCCAAGCCAACTGGTCTGACCACCAGACCTCCGGCCAATTTGGTGCTAGGCTGCGCGGTATGACCCTCAAGCCGATCACCCGGCAATCGATCCCGGACGAGATCTTCGCCCAACTCGCCGGCCAGGTGCTCTCCGGTGACCGGACCCCCGGCGACACCCTGCCGAGTGAGCGAACCCTGTCCGAGGCGCTCGGCGTATCGCGTGCCGCGGTCCGCGAGGCGCTGGGCCGTCTAGACCGGGCGCGCCTCATCCAGGTCCGCCAGGGCGGTTCCACAGTGGTGCGCGACTTCCGTGTCGAGGCCGGGTTCGACGTGTTGCCGTTGCTGCTCGTGCACGGCGGCGACGTCGACCGCGCCACCTTGGCCAGCCTGGTCGAGGCCCGCGCCATCATCGGTCCTCAGGTGGCTGCGCTTGCCGCGGCCCGCGCCACCGACGACGCCCGCACCCGGCTGCGCGCCATGGTGGACGAGTTGGAAGTCGAATCAGAACCCGTGCAACGGATGTGGCGCGCTCTGGGCTTCTGGGAGCTCATCGTGGACAGCGCCGACTCCATCGCGTTTCGGCTGCTGTTCAACACGCTGAACCAGGCGTACGTGCCCGCGCTCGACGCGCTCGTCAACGTGATGGCCGCCGAGGTCAACGATATCGAGCACTACCGAGCGCTTTCCGATGCCATCGCCGCCGCGGACGCGGATGCCGCGCGGCTGGCTGCTGCGGCGATGTTGGAGCTGGGCAGCGCCGCGTTCAGCGCGCTCGCCGACCAGTTGGAGGGTCGGCAATGACCCGCAAGCAGCTGACGCTGGGTGAGGCCTTCGCTGAGTTTGTCCGGCACCCCACCCCGTGGATGCTCATCACCTGGGCGGGCGCACTGTGGGCAGCTCGCCTGACGGTGGGCGGCTGGTCGGTAGGTGACGCGGTCATCGCCGTTGCGCTCGTTGCCTTTTCGCCGGTGGGAGAGTGGTTGATCCACACCGGAATCCTGCACTGGCGTCCGCGCACTCTGGCGGGCGTCACGATCGACTCCCGGCTGGCCCGTGACCATCGGCGGCATCACCGCGACCCGCGTGACATCCCGCTGATCTTCATTCCGTGGCCCAGCCTGATCGGGATCATCGCACTGACGCCGCTGGTGTTGCTCGCGTTCAGCGACACCGGAAAAGGCCTGACGTTCGTCGGCACCATCGCGACTTTCCTGGTGTTCTACGAATGGATTCACTACCTGGTCCACACCGATTACAAGCCCCGCCATGCGATCTACCGCGCCGTGTGGCGCAACCACCGGTTCCACCACTTCAAGAACGAGAACTACTGGTTCACCGTGACCAGCTCCGGCACCGCCGATCGACTGCTGGGCACCTACCCCGATCCGCGGACGGTGGAATCTTCGCCGACGGTACGAAACCTGCACGCACCGACGGCAACCGGCTGACCGGCCGGGCCGCCGGCGGCCGCGGCCCGGGAGAGCACCTCCTGGGCACAGCACAGTCCGGTGTGAGCCGGACTGGGCAGCCGGGCGCTGCGGGCCGTCTGCATCGCCCGAACGTGGCACTCTGGTAGTCATGGCCAGCTACCTCGCCGGCGGCGACTTCACACGCGACACCAACTACATCTCCACCCGGATCACCGCCGACGGCCGTGATGGGTATCCCGTCGAACCGGGCCGATACCGTCTGATCGTCGCGCGGGCCTGCCCGTGGGCCAATCGCACCATCATCGTGCGGCGGCTGCTCGGCCTGGAAAAGGTTATCTCCATAGGGTTTTGCGGACCCACCCACGATCAGCGCAGCTGGACCTTCGATCTGGACCCCGGTGGCGTGGACCCGGTGCTGCAGATCCCACGGCTGCAAGACGCATACTTCAAACGCATCCCGGACTATCCCAAGGGGATCACCGTTCCCGCGATGGTCGACGTGCCCACCGGGGCGGTGGTGACCAACGACTTCGCCCAGATGACCCTGGACTTCTCCACCGAGTGGACGGCCTATCACCGCGACGGGGCGCCGCAGCTGTACCCCGAACCGCTGCGCGAGGAGATCGATGAGGTGGCCGCGCGGATCTACACCGAGGTCAACAACGGGGTCTACCGGTGCGGCTTCGCCGGCACCCAAGAGGCCTACGACGCCGCCTACGACCGGCTGTTCACCGCGCTGGACTGGATCAGCGTCCGTCTGGCCGATCAGCGATACCTGGTCGGGGACACCATCACCGAGGCCGACGTGCGACTGTTCACCACCTTGGCCCGGTTCGACCCGGTCTATCACGGACATTTCAAATGCAACCGGCAGAAGCTGTCCGAGATGCCGGTGCTGTGGGCCTACGCCCGGGATCTATTCCAAACGCCCGGGTTCGGCGACACCACCGACTTCGTGCAGATCAAACAGCACTACTACATGGTGCATGCCGACATCAATCCGACGAAGATCGTCCCCGACGGGCCGGACCTGGCGAATTGGTTGTCGTCGCATGGCCGAGAAGCGCTGGGCGGCAGGCCATTCGGGGATGGAACCCCGCCGGGGCCGGTGCCGGACGGCGAGCAGGTGCCGGCTGGCCACGGAGCTCAGTCGGCGCTTGTCTGACTATTCCAGCGTGTTCCCACCGCCCACTCGGCGTGCGATGCCGTGAACAGCTCGCCGGTTCTGGCGTCGACGACCAGGGTGGGCAGCTGCACCACCAGCCCGCGCAGCAGACCGCGCTGCGGATCCACGGTGTGGACGGTGACCGCCAGGGTGCTGCCTGCCGGATATGTCTCTTTAGTGGTGTCGGCCGGGTTGTCGTAGAGCCGCCATAGTTGCCACGGCGCTCGCCCGATGGTCTCGTCCACCGACAGCTGCACCGGATGACGCGAGTCGACCGCCAACGTGCCTTGCGCTTCGGTCAGCAGGCACTCATCGAGGTTGAGCACGTTGCAGTACATGTACGGCCCAGTGCGGGTGAGATGGCCGTTGGAGTACGCGCTGATCTGCGGCGGCAGCGGCTCCTCGGACCGGGTGAACCACCAGGTGCCGAATCCGGCCAGCGCCGCGGTCACCACCGTCAACGCGGCCACCAGCACGGCCGTCGAGCGTTTCACTCCTACATCACCCCTGTCTAGCCGGGTCGAGGCGGGCGCCGTCCTGCTCGATCAGCACCGGCCGGTTGCCCCCCAGCCCGGGAATCAACGAGTCGCCGTGGAACGACAGGATGGTCTGGGCCAGACCCGGGATCAGCAGAGCGGTGATCGCGGTGAAGCCCACCCACAAGTCGGTATATACCAACACGCCCAGTGCACCACCCGACACCCAGGCCAGTTGCAGGGTGGACTCGGTGCGGCCGAATGCCGATGCCCGGGACTCTTCGGGCAGGTCGTCCTGCAGCGCTGCGTCCAACGACGCCTTCGAGATCGCACTGGCCCCCGACGTCACCAACGCGGCGATCGCCGCCATCGCCAGGGTCCCGGCCACCGCTGCGGCCAGCGCGACAGCCGTCACCGCCATGGTGCACCGCACCACCAGCACCGCGGGGCGTCCCAGTTGCAGTCGAGCGCTGGTGAAGTTTCCGGCGAAGTTGCCCAGGCCGGCGGCCGCTCCGATCAACCCGAGAATGCCCAGCTGTACCCAACCGCCGGCGTTGTGCTGCTTGGCCACGAACGCCGGGTACAAGAACAAGAACCCGACCATCGCCTTGATGGTGCAGTTGCCCCACAGCGCGGCGATGATGTTGCGGCCCAGCGGTTGCCGCAGCGGCTGGCTCAGCGCCCCGCCGGCCCGCCGGACCTGTTCGGGCCAGCTTCGGGGCCGTTCGTCGAAGCGGTATCTCAAGGTGGTGGGGACTTCGCCGGCGGTCACTTCCACCCATCGCGGGATCCGCATCGACAGGACTGCTCCGGCCACCGAGACCGCCACGAGCACCAACAATGCCCCCGGTAGCTCTAGCAGCCGGGTGAAGATGTACTCGGCTGCCGCGGCTACGCCGCCCCCGACGATCGTGCCGCCGAGTAGACCGAACATTGTCAGTCGGGAATTGACCCGCACCAGGTCGATCGACGGCGGCATGACCCGTGGCGTGACGGCGCTGCGCAACACCGTGAACGATTTCGACAGCACCATCATCGCCAGGGCGCACGGATAGAGCACCCAGGAGCCGAAGGTGCCCGCGACACCGTCGTAGTTGGCGATCAGCACCAGGGCCAACAGGGTTCGCAGTGCGAACGACATGGCCAGCGCGGCGCGCCGGCCATGCTGGACGCGATCCAGGGCGGGACCGATCAGCGGCGCGACCACCGCGAACGGCGCGATCGTCACCAGCAGATACAGCGCCACCCGGCCCTTGCTCTCGCCGGCGGCCGCCGCGAAGAACAAGGTGTTGGCCAGTGCGACGGCCATCGCCGCGTCCACCGCGAAGTTCGCCACCACGGGCCAGGTCAGTGCGGTCAGTCCAGATTTGTCGGCGCCGTCGGCGGTGGCGGCCCGTTGTACGAGCCCGTACATCCGCGAGCCCATTTCGCGACTGCGCGCCGCGGCCGCTCGGGTGACCGTGACGCGATCGCCGGCGCTCGAACCACTTGGAGTCTCGGGGCGACGAGGCGTGCCGGTGTGTTCGCGCAGCGGGGGCAGGTACCGGTTCTCGCTGGGCATGGGCTTGCGCTGCCGCTGGTCACCGGCGTTGTTACTGGGGTAGTTGGCCATGCCGGGGTGCTGTCCGGCCGAACCGTTGCGCGCACCTCGGCCGGGGACCGGTGACGGACGGCTTCGCCGGCCCGGTTCGGGGAGATCACGACGCCGTGCAGACACATCCGCGATTCTTCCCTATGTCCGCCGCACGACCGCGTAGGCCATGATCGTGCCTGCATGTGGCTGATGGAGCCGCGCTGCGGCAGTATAGGGACGTCATTGAACGGAAGGGACCCGCGTGACCGGACCCAGCGCAGAATCAGCCACTGCGACCATCGCCGTGCCCACGGTGCTGGCCGAGGCAGTCGAGCACGCCCGCTCGGCCGTCGCCGAGTTCAGCGGCGCCGACACGGTCGGCGAGCACCTGGGGGTCGATTACGAAGACCCGACTGCCGCCACGCACCGGTTCGGTGCGGTGCTGCCCGGTTATCAGGGCTGGCAGTGGGCTGTCGTCGTCGCGGCGGTCCCGGGCGCCACGGTGCCCACGGTCAGCGAGGTTGTGCTGGTGCCCGGCCCCACGGCCCTGCTGGCCCCGGAGTGGGTGCCCTGGGACCAGCGGGTGCGTCCCGGCGACCTGGGGCCGGGGGATCTGCTGGCGCCGCCCGCCGACGATCCGCGGCTGGTGCCCGGTTACACCTCGAGTGGCGACCCCCAGCTCGACGAGGTGGCCGGCGAGATCGGCCTGGGCCGGCGCTGGCTGATGAGTCCGGTGGGCCGCGCCGAGGCGGCGCAGCGCTGGCACGACGGCGAGCACGGTCCGGATTCGGCGATGGCGCGGTCCACTAAACGGGTCTGTCGCGACTGTGGTTTCTATTTGCCGCTCGCCGGCGAGCTGGGCACGGTGTTCGGCGTCTGCGGTAACGAAATGTCCGCCGACGGACACGTGGTCGACAACCGGTACGGCTGCGGCGCGCACAGTGACACCCCGGCCCCTCCGGGCACCGGTTCCCCGGTATACGAGCCCTACGACGACGGTGTGCTGGAGATCGTCGATGTCACGACGGTCCCGGCCGCCGAACCGGTTGACGAGGTGAGCGAACCGGTTGACGAGGTGACCGATGCGGCTGCCGACGTGACCGAGCCGGCTGAAGACGTGGCCGAGGCGACTGCCGACGTGACCGAGCCGGCTGAGGCCGTCGTCGAAGCAGCGGCCGAGAGTCCCGCCGAAACAGCAGCGGCGCCGGAACCGGTCGAAACCGGAGCCGACGCCGAAGCTGACGCAGCAGAGACTGTTATCGAAGCGTCTGCCGACATCCTCGGCGCCCCAGGGGAATCCGAGGAACCGGGCGAGCCGGAGACGTCCTAACCGAAGTTGAACAGGTACTCGCCCGGGAGCACGAAGAGCATGTTGAAGGCGGTGTTGAGCACCGCTCCCGGTAGGCCGACCACGTAGTTGAAGATGTCCAGCGGGATGGTGGCCGCCTGACTGAAGGCCATCCCGAAGTCGAGGTTGATCAGGCTGGTGAACAAGTTCGTGAAGTCGTTGTACAACGTGAACGGCAGGCTGATAAAGCGGTTGAACAGTCCTACGGCGGCCGCCACTTCCGCGTTGAACAGGCCGACGATGTCGAACGCGTCGGCAGCGCCGGGCACGTCCAACGCATAGGCCGCGCCGGGCAGGACTTCGGACAGGTCGAGATCGCCCGGGACGTTGAGTTCCTCAGCAAGGCTGGACATGTCGACAGGCGCGAGCCCGGCGAGGGCTTCGAAACTGTCGACGACCGTGTTGGCGGCCAGCGTCACCTCGGCCGACATCGCGGCCACGGTGCGAGTGCTGATTTCGGGTGCCGCGGCCACCGGTGTCAGGCCGGCGGCCACCAGGGCCGTCGCCGCGATGGCGATGCTCGGCAGTCGCACTGCGGATTTCACGGTTTCCATGGATTCCTCCCAGTATCCTGCCCGTTTCAGGGGACGTTACTCTGCCGCCACGGGGGCGTCAGGCGTTCTCCGCGGCGGCCTTGATCTTGCTCAGTGAAGCGTTCATACCCTCGACCAGCTCGCGTTCGAAGGTCGGCGTCCCGCCCATGAACTTGCCCACCAAAAACGCGGAGACCGCGGTGGTGTTGCCGTTCTCGACGTGCCGACTCTCGACGACCCGCGTGCCGGTGGCGGTCGGCTCGAGCTCGTAGCTCCACACACTGTGGTTCTCGGTGACGCGGAAGGCCAGCTTGCGCTCCGGGATGTACTCGGTGATCACAGAGCTGGTGGGCCAGTACATCCGTCCGCGTCGGTTGAAGTTGATCGTGCGGGTGCCCGGGCGCACCACGCCGAGCGGCTTCATCCACCGGCACTGCGGGCTCCACTCGGGCATCCGCCGGAAGTCCGAGATCAGTGCCCAGACCTTGGCCACTGGGGCATTGATGTCGACCTGTGCCGTCAACAGCGGGGCTGCCATGGCATTCCTCCTCGAATTGTCGGTTCGTAACTCTATTCGTGTTCCAGTCCGGTTTGGGCTCCCCGCGCGCCGCGTCGTGCTGCCGCGCGCTGCCACAGAAAGACCGAGGTGCCCACCATGCCCGTCGCCAGGCCCGCCAGGCTCACCGGCCGCCACCCTTCCAGCGCCGGCACCGTGAACGCGGCGAGGGTTGCCAAGCAGAAGCCGGCGGCGCCGGCGCCGATCACGGGCCAGACCCGCAGCAGCGCGGTCGGCAGCGGTGGCGGCTGAAGGGAGGGCTCCGGGGAGTGCTGAGGGGTCATCGCCGTTGACGTTAGCGCCTCGCCGGTAAAGTTCCCGCAGTGGCCAGGCGCGTCGATGTTGTCGATATCGACGACCCCGGCGATTCCCGGCTGGATGACTTCCGCGATCTGAACAGCATCGATCGTCGCCCGGACCTGCCCACCGGCAAGGGGCTGGTGATCGCCGAAGGGGTGCTGGTGGTGCAGCGGATGCTGGCATCGCGGTTCATCCCACGGGCGCTGCTGGGCACCGATCGGCGGCTGACCGAGTTGGCGCTCGACCTGACCGCACCTGATGCCCCGGACGTCCCGTATTACCGGGTGTCCGCCGAGGTGATGGCCGAGGTGGTGGGCTTTCACCTCAACCGCGGTGTGTTGGCCGCCGCCTCGCGGGTGTCGGAGCCGTCGGTGGGTGATCTGGTCGCCGGGGCCAGGACGATCGCGGTGCTCGAAGGCGTCAACGACCACGAGAACCTCGGTTCGATCTTCCGCAACGGTGCCGGGCTGGGTGTGGACGCGGTGGTGTTCGGCAGCGGCTGCGCCGACCCGCTCTACCGGCGCTCGGTGCGGGTCTCGATGGGGCATGCCCTGCTGGTGCCGTTCGCCCGTTCGGCGGACTGGCCCGGGGATCTGACGATGCTGCGCGAGCAGGGTTTCCGGCTGCTGGCGATGACTCCGGACCCGCGGGCGGAGCTGTTGTCGAGCGCGATGACAAAGGTGCGCGACGAACCGATCGCGGTGCTGGTCGGTGCGGAGGGTCCGGGCCTGTCGGAGCGGGCGATGCGCGCCAGCGACATCCGGGTCCGCATCCCGATGTCGCGGGGCACCGACTCGCTCAACGTCGCCACCGCCGCCGCGCTGGCGTTCTACGAGCGCATTAGGCTGCCGGAATGACGCCCGCCCCCAGTACGCCGTGGGGGACGGGTCTGACTGTGGCGGGGTTCGTTGCGGCGGTGACCGGCACCGCGACCGCCGTGTTGAGCCTGGGCCTGCTGCGGGTCCACCCGGCGCTGGCGGTGGCGCTCAATCTGATTGCGGTGGGCGGGCTGGCGCCCACGGTGTGGGGCTGGCGGCGCACACCCGTGCTGCGATGGTTGGCCTTGGGCGCCGGAATCGGCGTAGCGGGCGCGTGGCTGGTGCTGCTGGCGCTGGCTGGTCAGCGCTGACCGGTCGAGCGCACCCCGAGCAGGACGTCCTCCCAGCCCGGGACCTCGGGCTTGCTGCGGCGGGCGCGAGTCCCCGTCCGCTGCTGCACCGGCTCATCTTCGACCACCGCGGGGGCGGCCGGAGTCTCGAAGTCCAACTCGGCCACTGCGGCCACCGGCCGCAGCGGGCGGCCGAAGCCCGGGTCGATCAATTCCATGGCGGCGTCATCGACCGCGGTCACCGTCCCGCCGTGCGCACCCGGACTGAATAGGAAGTGCGCGACGTTGTCCGAGCGGCCGGCCTTCCACGCCAGCTGCACCGTCCAGCGCCCGTCGTCGTTGCGCCACGCGTCCCAGTTGCTGCTGTCGGAGCTCAGACCCCGCGACACCAGTGCGGAGGTGACGACCTCCAGCAGGGTCGGCACTGCCGGGCCGTCGGCCAGCACCGGGTGCGCAGCGGTCGCGAGCTCCGCGGCACGGGATCGCTCCAGCAGCACCGGGTGGGCGAAGCGTTCCACGCGGGCGACGTCCACGCCGGCCGCGGCGGCCACCTGCTCGACCGACGCCCCGGCACGGATGCGCGCCTGGATGTCTTTGGGACGCAGCATGCTGCTGCCCGCATCGGCCGGATGCTGTCCGACGCGGTGTCCCTCCCCACGGACCGCGCCGCGCAACCGGTCATCGATACGGACCCGGAACATCTCGGTGTGGTCTTCGCCGTCTCCGGCGCTCTCGCAGATGATGTGCTTGCCGTCGACGTCGAGGCCGATGGCCCTCAGTTCCCGCATGACTTCTCCTTGCGAACGCCCGGTTACGTGCGGACTCTAGTCCAGTGAACGACCCCACCCGTCGTGACACGCGGGCGTTATAACGATCTGATTACAGGCGCTCAGAGCCTCGCTCAGAGGCGTTCGACCACCCAGTCCACGCATTGGGTCAGGGCGCTCACGTCGTCGGGCTCCACCGCCGGGAACATCGCGACCCGCAGCTGGTTGCGGCCCAGCTTGCGATAGGGCTCGGTGTCGACGATGCCGTTGGCCCGGAGCACCTTGGCCACCGCGGCCGCATCCACCTCGTCGACGAAGTCGATGGTGCCCACGACCTGCGAGCGCAACGCCGGGTCGGCGACGAACGGGGTGGTGAAGGACCGCTCCTCGGCCCACGAGTACAGCCGCTGCGACGAGTCCGCGGTGCGCTTGACCGCCCAGTCCAGTCCGCCGTTGCCCAGCATCCAGTCCAGCTGTTCGGCCAACAGCGCCAGGGTGGCGATCGCCGGGGTGTTGTAGGTCTGGTTCTTGGTGCTGTTGTCCACCGCGATCGGCAAGGACAGGAACTCCGGCACCCACCGGCCGGATGCGGCAATGGTCTCGATGCGGGCCAGCGCGGCCGGGCTCATGATGGAGAGCCACAGCCCGCCGTCGGAGGCGAAGTTCTTCTGCGGCGCGAAGTAGTACGCATCGACCTCGGTGATGTCGACCGGCAGGCCGCCGGCCCCCGAGGTCGCGTCGATGACGACCAGGGCATCCCCGGAACCGCTGGGCCGGCGCACCGGCACCGCCACTCCGGTCGAGGTCTCGTTGTGCGCCCAGGCGATCACGTCGACCGACGGGTCGGACTGCGGCTCGGGGGCGCTGCCCGCGTCGGCCTTGATGACGATCGGGTCGCCGACGAACGGGTTCTTGGCCACCGCCGAGGCGAACTTCGCGCTGAACTCGCCGTAGGTCAGGTGCAGTGAGCGCTTGTCGACCAGACCGAACGCCGCAGCGTCCCAGAAAGCCGTCGACCCGCCGTTGCCCAGGACCACTTCGTAGCCGTCCGGCACCGAGAACAGTTCGCGCAACCCGGAGCGGACGCGGCCGACCAAGTCTTTGACCGGTGCCTGACGGTGGGAGGTGCCGAACAGTGGCGCCGCGGTGGTGACCAGCGCGTTCAACTGCTCAGGGCGGACTTTCGACGGCCCGCAGCCGAACCGTCCGTCAGCGGGCTTGATGTTGTCCGGGATCGTGAGCTGCTCAGCCATGGGCTCTAGCGTAGACAGCGGGCGGCGCTGCCTCGCAGGGCAGGTTTATTGTGATGTAGATCACCCAAAGTACTCGACACCTGTCACGCCCACAGTGTTGATTCGGAGTCTGGACGGGTACCCAGTACCTGCGGTACCGTTGTACATACGCCTAGTAAATGTAAACGACTGGTGGAGGTGTCCCCGATGGCTCAGAAAGCCGCTCGAACCCGAATCGTGCGCCGGTGGCGAGCCAACATGGAAGTGACCGACGACGCGAACTACGTCGAGATCCTCAACACGTTGTCGGAAGGGTCGGTGCGACGGAACTTCAATCCGTATACCGACATCGACTGGGACACGCCCGAGTTCAAGGTCACCGAAAACGACCCGCGCTGGATCCTGCCCGGTACCGACCCGATCGGCCGGCACTGGTGGTACCAGGCCCAGCCGAAGGACGTCCAGATCAAGATCGGCATGTGGCGCCAGGCCAACGTCGCCAAAGTCGGGCTGCACTTCGAGTCCATCCTGATCCGCGGCTTGATGGAATACGCGTTCTGGGTGCCCAACGGCTCGCCCGAGTACCGCTACTGCCTGCACGAGGCGGTGGAAGAGTGCAACCACACCATGATGTTCCAGGAGATGGTGAACCACATCGGCGCGGACGTGCCGGGTATGCCGCGGTTGCTCAAGTGGGTGCAGCCGTTCATCCCGCTGGTCGCCGGACCGCTGCCGATCCCGTTCTGGTTCGGCATCCTCGCCGGCGAGGAGCCCATCGACCACATTCAGAAGGCCATCCTGCGCGAAGGCAAAACCCTGCACCCGATCATGGAACGGGTGATGGCCATTCACGTGGCCGAGGAGGCGCGGCACATCTCCTTCGCGCACGAATACCTGCACAAGCGCATTCCGAACCTGCCCCGTCGCAAGCGGTTCTGGCTCTCGCTGTACGTTCCGATCGTGATGCGGATCCTGTGCTCGGCGATCGTGGTGCCGCCCAAGGCGTTCTGGACCGAGTTCGACATTCCGCGTGAGGTCCGCAAGGACATCTTCTTCCGGTCGGCCGAGGCTCGACAGATGTTGCAGGACATGTTCGGCGATGTCCGGATGCTCTGCCACGACACCGGCCTGATGAACCCGATCGCCAAGTTGGTGTGGCGGATCTGCCGGATCCACGGCGCGCCGTCCCGGTTCCGCAGCCAGCCGCAGCGTGCGCATCTGACGCCCGTTGCCGCCTCGGTCGCGTAGCGACACCCACAGGTCATGCCGCACGTAATTACCCAGGCGTGTTGTAACGACGCGTCGTGTGTGTTCGCCTGCCCGGTCAACTGCATCCACCCCACGCCGGACGAGCCCGCGTTCGCCACGTCGGAGATGCTCTACATCGACCCGGATGCGTGTGTGGACTGCGGAGCCTGCGTGCGGGCCTGCCCGGTCGACGCGATCGTCCCGCACACCAAGGTGATGACCGAACAGTTGCCGTTCGTGGAGATCAACAGGTCGTTCTACCCGGAACGGCCTGAAGGGGTGAAGCTCCCGCCGACCTCCAAGCTGGCGCCCATCCTGCCGGCCGCCGAGCTGCATCAACGCGGCAAATATCCGCTGACCGTGGCTATCGTCGGCTCCGGCCCGGCGGCCATGTACGCGGCCGACGAACTGCTGACCCAGCAGGGCGTGCTGGTGAACGTTTTCGAAAAGCTGCCCACCCCGTACGGGTTGGTGCGGGCCGGCGTCGCCCCGGATCACCAGCGCACCAAGCTGGCCACCCGGTTGTTCGACCAGATCTCCGCGCGCCGCGGATTCCAGTTCTTCCTCAACGTCGAAGTGGGCAAGCACCTGGGCCACGCGGACCTGCTGCAGCACCACCACGCCGTGCTGTACGCCTCGGGTGCCCTGCACGACCGGCGACTCGAGATCGACGGGATGGATCTGCCCGGAACGGGCACCGCAACCGAGGTCGTCGGCTGGTACAACGGACATCCCGAATTCGCTGATCTACCGGTCGATCTCAGCTGCGAGCGGGTGGTGATCGTAGGCAATGGCAACGTCGCTCTCGATGTGGCACGCGTCCTCACCGCCGACCCCGACCGGCTGGCCCGCACCGACATCGCCGACTACGCGCTGGCAGCGCTGCGGGACTCGGCTGTTTCCGAAGTGGTGATCGTCGCCCGGCGCGGCCCGGCCTCCTCCGCGTTCACCCTGCCCGAGTTGGTGGGGCTGACGCAGACCGCTGAGGTGGTACTCGACGCCGAGGACCATGCCCGGGTGCGCGAGGACCTGGCAACCGTTCAGGACACCTTGACCCGGCAGAAACTGGAGATATTGAGCAAGCTGGGCGATGCCTCGGCGCCGATCGCCCGTCCCCGGATTCGATTCGCCTACGAGTTGACCCCGGCCCGGGTTCTCGGCGATGACCGTTGCAGCGCAGTGGAGTTCACGCTCACCGGAACCGATCAGGTGCGACGCATCGACGCCGGCTTGGTGTTGACTTCGATCGGCTACCACGGAACGCCCATCGCCGACCTGCCGTTCGACGACGCTGCCGGCGTCGTCCCGAACGAGGGCGGCCGCGTCATCGACCCGTCGACCGGGGAGCGAGTTCCGGGAGCGTACGTCTCGGGCTGGATCAAGCGCGGTACCAACGGGTTTATCGGCTCCAACAAGTCCGACTCGCTCAAGACCATCCAGACGCTGGCCGCCGACTACAACGCAGGCCTGCTGACGGAGCCGATCGCCGGACCGCGGGCAGTCGCCCGGATGGTGCACGCCCACCAGCCCGACGTCATCGACGCGGCCGGCTGGAAGGCCATCAACGACGCCGAAATCGCCCGCGGCGAAGCCCAAGACCGCCCGCGGGTGAAGTTCACCCGGGTGCCGGACATGCTCGACGAAGTCAAGGACCACTCGGATCTGCCCCTGTTGCAGAACCTGCTCGGTGCGCTGCGGCGGCGCTGAACCGCCCGTCAGCTCTTGGTGACGTGCTCCCAGCCCGCAACGGATTCCGCGCTGCGCGGCCCCGGACCGACGTAGATCGCCGACGGGCGCACCAGCTTGCCCAGCCGCTTCTGCTCCATGATGTGGGCGCACCAGCCCGCGGTACGGCCACAGGTGAACATCGCCGGCATCATCGCCGGGGGAACCTCGGCGAAGTCCAGGATCACCGCCGCCCAGAACTCCACGTTGGTCTCGATGGCCCGGTCGGGGCGACGCTCCCGAAGCTCGTCCAGCGCCGCCTGCTCCAGTGCCGCTGCCACCTCAAAACGCGGGGCCGACAGACGCTTGGCGGTGGCCCGCAGCACTCGGGCGCGCGGGTCTTCGGCGCGGTACACCCGGTGTCCGAAGCCCATCAGCTTCTCGCGCCGGTCCAGGATGCCCTTGACCACCGCGCGCGCGTCACCGGTGCGCTCCGCCTCGGCGATCATCGGGATCACCCGCGCCGGGGCGCCGCCGTGCAGCGGGCCACTCATCGCGCCGATCGCTCCGGACAGCGCGGCGCCGACGTCGGCGCCGGTGGAAGCGATCACCCGGGCGGTGAACGTCGAGGCGTTCATGCCGTGCTCGGCCGCCGACACCCAGTAGGCGTCGATCGCCTCGGTGTGCCGCGGGTCGGGCTCGCCGCGCCAGCGGGTCATGAACCGCTCGGTGATGGTGGCGCACCCGTCGATCGTCTGCTGCGACACCGCGAGCTCCTGGCCCCGGGCCGACTGCGCGACATAGGACAGCACCATCACCGACGCGCGGGCCAGCTGATCGCGGGCGGTGGCGTCGTCGGTGTCCAGCAACGGCTCAAAACCCCACTGCGGCGCCAGCATCGCCACCCCGGCCTGGGCGTCGACCCGGACGTCACCGGTGCGAATCGGCAGTTCCAGCGGCTCGGCGGGCGCCAGCGGGCGGTTGAAGTCGCCGTCGACCAACAGGGCCCACACATCGCCGAAGCCGACCTTGCCGGCCAGGTCCTCGATGTCCACGCCGCGGTAGCGCAGCGCGCCGCCGTCCTTGTCCGGTTCGGCGATTTCAGTGGTGAAGGCAACGGTGCCTTCCAGGCCGGCGACAAAGTTCTCCGGGACCGCAGCAGTCATGCCCTGGATTCTTCCACCCCGGCGCCCAGCCGTTGCTACCGGCCGGTAACGACGGCTGGTCTGCGGCGGGGCGTAGCGTTGTGCGGTGCACAGGACCGGCCCCGACAACGAGCACCTGGCGGCGATGCGAGTGGAATATCAGGAGAAGGACAACAGCGGTGACCTTGACGCGGACTGGCTCGAGGAGGGCTGGGAGGTTCTGCTGCGCAACTGGATCGGCGACGCCGAGCGCGCAGGGATCTCCGAACCCAACGCCATGGTGCTGGCGACGGTCGAAGCCGGCCGTCCGGTCAGTCGCTCGGTGCTGTGCAAGAACCTCGACGAGAACGGTGTGACGTTTTTCACCGACTCCGACTCCGCCAAGGCTGCCGAGCTGGCGTCGACACCGTACGCATCGGCCACTTTTCCCTGGTACCAGTTGGGCCGCCAAGTCCACATTCGCGGACCGGTCACCCAGCTCGACGAGTCGGTCAGCGCCGAGTACTGGGTGCACCGACCGCGGGCGTCGCAGCTGGGTTTCTGCGCATCGCAGCAGTCGCAGCCGATCGCGTCGCGAGCCGCACTGCTGGCGCAGCTGGACGCCGTGACGGCCCAATTCTCTGGTGCCGAGGCGATCCCCGCGCCGCCGAACTGGCGTGGCTATCGGATCGCCCCGGAGGTGGTGGAATTCTGGCAGGGCCGGGAAGGCCGGTTGCACAACCGGATTCGGGTGACCGGCGGGCGGGTGGAGCGACTCCAGCCGTGACTCCGGTGCCGCCGCGATGAGAATCTTCGCCGACACCACCCCGCTGCGCAGCCCCGACTTCCGGCGGTTGTGGGTGGCCGGAATCCCGACCGTCATCGGGGCGAACCTCACCATCTTCGCGGTGCCGGTACAGATCTATGCGCTGACCCGCAGCTCGGCCTACGTCGGGCTGTCGGGACTGTTCGCCCTGGTGCCGCTGGTCGTCTTCGGTTTGCTCGGCGGCGCCTGGGCCGATGCCATGGACCGGCGCAAGCTGCTGATCATCGCCTCCTGCGGGCTGGCGGCGGCCTCCCTGCTGTTGTGGGTTCAGGCCGCGGCCGCGCTCGACAACGTGTGGGCGGTGCTCGTACTGCTGGGTGTCCAGCAGGGGTTCTATGCGGTCAATGCCCCGACCCGGTCCGCGGCGATTCCCCGACTGGTGGCCGGCAAGGACCTGCCCGCCGCCAATTCGCTGAACATGACCGTCATGCAGTTCGGGGCGATCGTCGGGCCCCTGCTGGCCGGGCTACTGCTCGGCTGGGTAGATCTGTCCACCCTGTATCTGATCGATGCGGCGACGTGCATCTTCCCGATCTGGGCGACGTTTCGGCTGACGCCCATGCCCCCGATCGAGCGGGCCGGACCGTCCAGCTTCGGGATCACGGCCGTGCTTGACGGGTTCCGTTACCTGGCCGGCAACACCGTGGTGCTGATGTCGTTCGTGGTGGACCTGATCGCGATGATCCTCGGCATGCCCAGGGCGCTGTTCCCGCAGATCGCGAGCGCGGACTTCGGCGGCCCGGTCGAGGGCGGCACGACCATGGCGCTGCTGGCCGCGGCGATGTCGGCCGGGGCGGTGCTCGGCGGGGTGTTCTCCGGGTGGCTGCCGCGGATAACCCGTCAGGGCCTGGCCGTCGTGGCCGCGATCGTGGTCTGGGGAGTGGCCATGATCGGTTTCGGATTTGCGGTCGGGCATGGCGGCGGGCACGCGGGCCGAGCGCTGTGGGTGGCGCTGGTGTTCCTGGCGGTCGGTGGTGCCGCGGACATGGTCTCGGCGGCGTTCCGCTCGACGATGCTGCAGCAGGCCGCCTCCGACGAGATCCGCGGCCGGCTGCAGGGGGTGTTCACCGTGATCGTCGCCGGTGGCCCACGGCTCGCCGATGCGGTGCACGGCGCGGCCGGGGCGGTGGTGGGGACGGCCGCGGCGTCCGCCGGTGGCGGGGCGCTGGTGGTGGTGGGCGTGATGCTTGCGGCCCTGGCAGCGCCCGCCTTCCTGCGCTATCGCCGGCCCGGCGATGTGCACCCACCGCCGCCACCGTAACGCCGATACGGGATACCTCGGCCCCGGGCGGGCGCGCTGGGCTGGAACCGACTACCTTTTCCTATACACGCCCAATCTGGTCAGCCGAATAGCGCAAAGGGGTTCCTTGTGGCCGCAACCGATGACACCGCCACTCTCCGGTATCCGGGCGGCGAGCTAGAACTGCCGATCGTCGAGGCGACCGAGGGGTCCGACGCTCTCGCCATCGGTTCGTTGCTCGCCAAGACCGGCTACACCACATTCGACAATGGCTACGCCAACACCTCGCCGGTCAAGAGCGCCATCACCTACATCGACGGTGACGCCGGCATCCTGCGCTACCGCGGTTACCCGATCGAGCAGCTGGCTGAGAAGTCAACCTTCATCGAGGTCAGCTACCTGCTGATCTACGGCGAGCTGCCCACCTCCGACCAGCTGGCCGCGTTCACCGGCCGGATTCAGCGGCACACCATGCTGCACGAGGACCTGAAGCGGTTCTTCGACGGCTTCCCGCGTAACGCCCACCCGATGCCGGTGCTGTCGAGCGTGGTCAACGCCTTGAGCGCCTACTACCAGGACTCGCTGGACCCGTCGGACAACGACCAGGTGGAACTGTCGACTATCCGGCTGCTGGGCAAGCTGCCCACTATCGCCGCCTACGCCTACAAGAAGTCGGCCGGCCAGCCGTTCCTGTACCCGGACAACTCGCTGAGCCTGGTGGAGAATTTCCTGCGGATGACCTTCGGCCTGCCCGCCGAGCCCTATGAGGCCGACCCCGAGGTGGTCCGGGCCCTGGACATGCTGTTCATCTTGCACGCCGACCACGAGCAGAACTGCTCGACATCGACGGTGCGGCTGGTGGGCTCCTCGCGGGCCAACCTGTTCACCTCGATCTCCGGTGGCATCAATGCGCTGTGGGGCCCGCTGCACGGTGGCGCCAACCAGGCGGTATTGGAGATGCTCGAGCAGATCCGCGACCAGCAGAACGGCAACGTCACCGACTTCGTCCACAAGGTCAAGAACCGCGAAGACGGCGTCAAGCTGATGGGCTTCGGCCACCGGGTCTACAAGAACTACGACCCGCGGGCGCGCATCGTCAAGGAACAGGCCGACAAGATCCTCGGCAAGCTCGGCGGTGACGACGAACTGCTCAACATCGCCAAGGACCTCGAAGAGGCCGCGCTGACCGATGACTACTTCGTGGAGCGCAAGCTCTACCCGAACGTCGACTTCTACACCGGCCTGATCTACCGGGCGATCGGTTTCCCGGCGCAGATGTTCACGGTGCTGTTCGCGCTGGGCCGGCTCCCCGGCTGGATCGCGCACTGGCGCGAGATGCACGACGAGGGCGACAGCAAGATCGGCCGGCCCCGCCAGATCTACACGGGCTACACTGAGCGTGACTACGTCGGCATCGGCGGACGGTAACCACTATGGGTGACCCTGCCAAGCCACAGATCACCGTTCCGACCGGACCGGCACCCGCCGAGCTGGTCATCGAGGACATCGTCGTCGGGGAAGGCCCGGCGGCCGTCCCCGGCGGGGTCGTCAACGTGCACTACCTCGGCGTCGACTACGACAGCGGCGCGGAGTTCGACAGCTCGTGGAACCGCGGGGAATCGCTGGAATTTCCGCTGGACGGGCTGATCGCCGGGTGGCAGGACGGCATCCCGGGCATGAAGGTGGGCGGCCGGCGTCAGCTGGTGATCCCACCGGAGCTGGCCTACGGTCCCGATGGAACCGGCCATCCGCTGGCCGGAAAGACCCTGGTCTTCGTGATCGACCTGCTCGGCACACGCTGAGTGCGCGCCCGGCTGATCGGGGCGGCGCTGGCAACGGCGCTGCTCGCTGCGATCGGTTACGGCCTACTGGAACGCGCGCACCAACCCGCCGCCGACCCGCAGCCCGCCGCCGTGCCGGCAGCACCGGTGCCGGTGTCGGTGATCCGTCACGGCAGCGAATTCACCCTGGCCGGAGACGTGGCCGATCCGGCGGCAAAACGAGAGCTGTTGGACGCGGTTTTGACCTTGAGCGATGAGGTCACCGTTATCGACCATCTCGCGGTGGTGCCGACAGCGGTGCCCGTCGACTTCTCCGGCGCGGCCCCGGTGTTCGAGGCGGCCGCGGACATCGGCGATTTCACGGTGGCGATCACCGGCGACACCGTGACGCTGGGCGGGACCGCGGCGAAGCCGGACGAAGCGGCCGCCGTGCAGGCCGCCGCCGAAGATGCCTGGGCTCCGGCCCACATCGTCAACGAGCTCGCAACCAGCTCCCAGGGCGGGCAGAAGTCCACCGCAAACGGCTGATTACCCGGGCGCAGTGCGTTCAGCGCGGCGGCGGGAGCCGCAGCAGCAGGCGCACTCCGCCCAGCGGACTGTCTTCCAAAGTCGCCGTGCCGCCGTGCAGTTCGGCTTGCTGTGCCACCAGCGCCAGCCCGAGTCCGGACCCCGAATGCGACGCGGTCGACCCACGCGAGAACCGCTCGAAAACAATGCGGCGCTCTTCCTCGGGAAGCCCGCCGCCGTTGTCGTCGATGGCGATCTCCACGCCTTCGCGTGAAGTGACTGCCGACAGCTGCACCTCGGTCGCACCGCCGTGTTTGACCGCGTTGGCGATCGCGTTGTCCACCGCCAGCCGTAATCCGGCCGGCAGCCCGACGATGATGCAGGTCGGTGACGGCACCAGCGAGACGTTCAAATCGGGGAAGACCCGCATCGCGTCGTGGGCCGCCCGGTCGAGCAGATCGGTGATGTCCACCGGTACGTGATCGTCGGAGGTCGACAGTTCGCCCTGCGCCAGCCGCTCCAGAGCCGACAGCGTCGCCTCGATCCGCGTCTGGGTGCGCACGACGTCGTGCAGCACCTCCTTGCGCTGGTCGTCCGGCAGGTCCAGGGTGGTCAGCACTTCGAGATTGGTGCGCATCGCGGTCAACGGGGTGCGCAGCTCATGGGAGGAGACCGCAGCGAAGTCCCGTGCGGAGGCCAGTGCCTCTTGAGTGCGGTCGCGCTCCTTCCAGATCCGTTGCAACATGCCGCGCATCGCCTCGGCGATCTCCACCGCCTCGGTGGCGCCGCGCACCTCGATCTCCGGCCGTTCATCGCCGGCGTCGATCGATCGCGCCTGCTGCGCCAGCCGTCGCAGCGGTCGTACCGCGAACGCGGTCAGCAGCCAGCCCAGCAGCGCGGCCGCGCCGATCGCGACGGTACAGAGCAGGATCACCCGGCGGTGCAGGTTGTTGGTGTCGGCGAGGGTGGCTTCGTAGGTGGCGCCGACGGCGAGCGACCGTGGCCCGGGTCCGGGAATGTCGACGGTGCGCACCCGGTAGCTCACGCCGTCGATCTCGGTGTCGGCGTAGCCCGGCTCGAGCTCCGGCAGCACCACCGAGGAGTTCGACGTCACTTGGTTGGCCCGGCGCAGGGTGATCACCGCATCGGTGGCGCCGGCCGAACGGGGCAGTTCACCCAAGCCGATCAGCGGGACGGTCAGCCCGGCCGCCTCGTCGAGCCGGCGGTCCAGCCAATACTTGCGGTCGTTGGTGATACCGACCCACACGATGGCGCCGATGATGACCGTCACGATCGCGGTGCCGATCGCCGTGGCGAGCATCACCCGGGTCCGCAGCGACGGTGTTCTGGCGAAGATGCGTCGCAGCAGTTTCATGACGTTCACGCTTGTCCTCACTGCGTTCGCAGGACGAAGCCGACCCCGCGCACGGTGTGCAGCAGCCGCGGAGCGCCGCCGGCTTCCAGCTTGCGCCGCAGGTAGCCGATGAACACGTCGACGACGTTGGTGTCGGCGGCGAAGTCGTAGCCCCAGACCAGCTCGAGCAGCTGAGCGCGCGACAACACCGCGGTCTTGTGCTCGGCGAGAACGGCGAGCAGGTCGAACTCCCGCTTGGTCAAGTCCACGTCGACGCCCTTGACCCGCGCGCGACGGCCCGGGATGTCGACTTCCAGCGGACCCACCGTGATGGTTTCCGAGGAGGAGCTGGCCGCCGACCCGCGCCGCCGCAGCATTGCCCGGACCCGGGCCACCAGCTCGGCCAGCACGAACGGCTTGACCAGGTAGTCGTCGGCACCGGCCTCGAGGCCGGCCACCCGGTCGTCGACCGAACTGCGTGCGGACAACACACAGACCGGCACGTCGTCACCCATGGCCCGCAGTGCCGTCACCACGCTCACGCCGTCGAGCACGGGCATGTTGATGTCGAGCACGATGGCGTCGGGACGGGCTTCCTTAGCGCTGCGCAACGCTTCGGCGCCATCGGCCGCCGTCGCCACCTCGAAGCCGGACAGTCGCAGTCCGCGTTCCAGCGAGGCGAGCACGTCGGAGTCGTCGTCGACGACCAAGACCCGGGGAGAGGCAGCGGCATTGTCCATGGTCGCCATTTTGCCTGAACATGGCCGTTGAGCGCGGGATGTGCTGCGGGTCGGCGCTCTGGATCTAGGGTCGAGTCCGTGAAACCGGCGTCCGCGCTGCGCAGCCTGCTGCCCTACCTGCGCCCCTACCGGGCGCGGTGGATCACCATGGTGACGGTGGCCGTGCTCTGCCTGGCCGCCGCCGTGGTGATCCCGCTGATGACCAAGGCCGTCATCGACGGGCCGGTACTGCACCGGGACCAGCCCGGGCTGTGGACGCTGGGCACGGCGGCGACCGGGCTCGGCGTGCTCGAGGCGCTGCTGTGGTTCGTACGGCGCTGGCTGATCGCGCACGGCACCATGGGTGTGGAAGCCGACATCCGCAAGGACCTCTACGCCCGGCTGCAGGTCCTGCCGCTGACCTTTCACGGCCGCTGGCAGTCCGGCCAGCTGTTGTCGCGGATCATGAACGACCTGTCCGCGGTGCGCCGCTTCCTGTCGTTCGTGGTGGTGTTTCTGGTGCTCAACACGGTGCAGATCATCGTGGTGACGGTCATTCTGCTGGTGCTCTACTGGCCGCTGGGTGTGGTGGTGTGCGCATCGATCGTGCCCGTGATGCTGGCCATCCAGCACTTCCGGCGCCAGTACACCCGGCTGACGCGCCAAGCGCAGGACCAGGCCGGCCAGGTCGCCACCGTCGTCGAGGAGTCCGCGGTAGGACTGCGCACCATCAAAGCGTTCGGGCGTGAGGACTACGTGTTCGCCGGCTTCGACGCCCAAGCGACCAGGCTGCGCGACCTGGGCGTCGAGAAGGTGATGGTGTCGTCGAAGTTCTGGACGCTGCTGGAGGTGATCCCGAACTTCACCCTGATCTCCGTGGTCGGGTTCGGCGCGTACGCCGCCGGCCACCACCTGGTGACGATGGGCACCCTGGTCGCATTCATCACGCTGATGCTGTCGCTGATCTGGCCGCTGTCGGCGCTGGGCTTCCTGCTGTCGGCCACCCACGAGGCGATGACCGCCGCTGATCGGATCACCGAGATCTTCCGCGCGCCCCTCGAGATCACCGACGGGCACGACCCGGTGCCGCCGGTGGGCCGCCTGGAGTTGCGCGACGTCGGGTTCCGGTTTGACGCCGAGGCGGATGCTGCCGGCCCGGGTGCGCCCTGGGTGCTGCGCGGGGTCAATCTCACTGTCGAGCCGGGCGAGACCGTCGCCCTGGTTGGCGCCACCGGCTCGGGGAAGTCGGTGCTGGCGATGCTGCTGTCCCGGCTCTACGACGTCACCGAGGGGCAGATCCTCATCGGTGGCCGCGACATCCGGGCGCTGACACTGGCGGCGCTGCGCTCGGCGGTGGTGACAGCCTTCGACGACCCCACCCTGTTCTCGATGTCGGTGGCCGAGAACCTGCGGTTGGGGAGGCCCGATGCGAGCGAGGCGGAGCTGGCCCGCGCCCTGGCCGTGGCGTCGGCCGACTTTGTCTACGACCTGCCGTCCGGGCTGGACACCCGCATCGGAGAGCAGGGCATGAGCCTGTCGGGCGGGCAGCGGCAGCGACTGTCGCTGGCCCGGGCCCTGGTCGCGGCGCCAACGATCCTGGTGCTCGACGACACGCTGTCGGCCCTGGATATGCACACCGAGGCCGCCGTGACCGATGCGCTGCGCCAGGCGCTGGCGACCGGGCCGCAGCCGATCACCGCGCTGGTGGTGGCCAATCGGGCGTCCACCGTGGCGCTGGCCGACCGGGTGGCGCTGGTCGAGGACGGGACCATCACCGCGGTCGGCACCCACGCTGAGCTGCTGGCCGCGGTGCCGCGGTACCGCTACCTGCTCGCGGCAGACGACGAGCTCGACGACGGCGCCGAACACCTCGTCGACTGGGCGCGCCGGTGACGGCCGAGCCGGGCCGGGCCGCGGCGCGGGCCCTGCTGTGGTCGCTGCTGCGTCCCTACCGCGGCGTCGCGTTGTTGCTGGCATTGGCCGTATTGGTGGAAAACGCTGCCCGGCTGGCGGTTCCGTTGCTGGCACAGCGTGGCATCGACCGGGGAATTCCACCGATCGCCGCGGACGGTTCGGCCCGGCAGCTGAGTGTGATCGTGATTGCGCTCGCGGGGGTTGTGCTCACGCAGGCCGGCACCCGGATGGCCTTTCTGCAGTGGTCGGGCAAGATCGGCCAGCAGGTGCTACTGGAGTTGCGCAGACGGGTCTTCCGCCATTTCCAGCTGTTGGACGTGGAATTCCACGAGCGCTACACCTCGGGGCGGGTGGTCAGTCGGCTGACGAACGACGTCGATGCGATCCAAGAGATGCTGCAGTCCGGGCTCGACGGACTGGTCAGCGCCGCGCTTACGATGGCGGGTACGGCGGTGTTGCTCATCATGTTGGACTGGCGGCTCGGCCTGATGTGTCTGACCGCGTTCCCGGTGCTGGTGGTGTTGCTGCGTTGGTTCCAAGAGGAGTCCGCCAAGACCTACACCGAGGTTCGCGAGCATGCGGCGCGGGTGATCGTGCAGTTCGCCGAGACCATGACCGGGATCAAGGCGGTACAGGCCTATCGGCGTGAGGCCCGCAATCAGGAGATCTTCACGGCGGTCGCCGACCGCTACCGTGCGGTCAACGAGCGGGCCTTCAAACTGGTCGCGATCTTCTCGCCCGGCATCAAGCTGGTCGGCAATCTCACCACCGGTGTGGTTCTGCTCTACGGGGGCTGGCGAGTTCTGCACGGGCACATGACGATCGGGACGTTCACCGCGTTCCTGCTCTATCTACGGATGTTCTTCGATCCGATGCAGGACATCAGCCAGTTCCTCAACATCTTCTCCTCGGCGACCGCGGCGCTGCAGAAACTGGCCGGAGTGCTGGCCGAAAAGCCCGCCGTCACCGATCCGGTTGGTCCGCGGACCATGCCTGGTGAGGTGCGTGGCGGGATCGCTTTGCACGACGTGCATTTCGGCTACCGGGATGGCCAGTCGGTGCTGGCCGGCCTGTCGCTGAACATCCCGGCCGGCCAAACCGTGGCACTGGTCGGCAGCACCGGCGCCGGCAAGTCCACCATCGCCAAGCTGATCGCCCGGTTCTACGACCCGGCGTCGGGAGCGGTGATGCTGGACGGCGTCGACCTGCGCGCGTTCACCCAGGCGGCGCTGCGGCGCCACGTGGTGATGGTGACCCAGGAAAACTTTCTCTTCACCGGCACCGTCGCCGACAACATCCGCTTCGGCCGCCCCGACGCGACCGACGCCGAGGTGGCCGCCGCGGCCACAAGCGTGGGCGCCGACGCGTTCATCACCGCCCTGCCCGACGGGTACGACACCGACGTCGCCAAACGGGGCGGGCGGCTCTCGGCCGGTCAGCGTCAGCTGGTGGCGTTCGCGCGCGCCTTCCTGGCCGACCCGGCAGTGCTGATTCTCGACGAGGCGACGTCTTCGCTGGACATCCCCGGCGAGCGGATGGTGCAGAGGGCGCTGCGCAGCTTGCTGACCCGACGGACCGCGCTGGTGATCGCCCACCGGCTCTCTACCGTCGAGATCGCCGACCGGGTGCTGGTCATCGAGGGCGGACACATCGTCGAGGACGGGCCGCCGGCCGAGCTGATCCGCGCCGAGGGACATTACGCTGCCCTGCACGACGCGTGGTTGCGTTCGCTGGGTTGACCTGCGGGCGCGAACGCTCGCGGGGTTAAATCCACGAGAATTTAAATTCGGCGACGTGCAAACATCGGTCGTCGGCTGCAAAGATCCCGCAAACGCCGGGGGTTCTGGGTTCACCGCGCACTTAGGCTTTCCGCCGTGATGGTCACATCGAACGTTAAGGGCGCCGCGACTGCCGAGGCTGCCAAGGCAGCCGCGTGATCGGCTCGCCTACCGCGCAGGGACTGGCGTTGGCGTCGGCCACCAGTTTCGGGATCAGCGACTTCGTGGGCGGTGTCGCGTCGCGGCGGGTTGCTGCGCTTCGAGTGGTATTGGTTTCCACCCCGGTTTCGATGGTGATGCTCGGTTTGCTCGCGCTGATCGGCGGCGGGCACATCACCACCAGCACGGTCGTCTTGGGCATGCTCGGTGGACTCAGCCAGGCCCTGGGCATCTGGTGGTTCTATGCCGCCATGGCCGCCGGTCCGATCTCGGTGGTTTCGCCCCTGGCTGCGGTGGTGGATGCCAGCGTGCCGGTGTGCGTCGGGCGGATGCTGGGGGAGCGGCCCGGCATGCTCGCCAGCGCCGGTATCGCGGTGGCATTGGGTGCGGTGGTGTTGATCAGCTGGCACGCCGGCGACGACGGTGTCCATCGGCCGGGGCTCAGCCACCGCGTGCTCTGGTTAACGGTCGCCTCGGGGGTGGCCCTGGGATTGAACTTCGTCTTCCTGGACCGCACTCCGGCGGATTCCGGGCTGTGGCCGCTGTTGTTCGCGCGTGGCGCGGCCACAATCCTGGTGATCGCGGTGGCGGCGATGAGCCGCAATCTCAGCGTGCCGACGGGCACCCCGTTGCGGTTGGCGTTCCTGATCGCCCTGCTCGACACCGCCGCCAACGTCACCATGCTGTTCGCGTTGAAGCTCGCGCTGCTGTCACTGGCCAGCGTGCTGATCTCGCTGTACCCGGCCGCCACGGTGATCTTGGCGGTCGTCCTGCTGGGGGAGCGGGTGCGTCTGCGGCAGGTGATGGGGATGGTGCTGGCCGGGGTGGCCGTGGCGATGATCACCGGTTAGGGATTCGGCAAGCCGATCCGCCGGTAGCGCTCCAACCGGGCCGCCATCCGCTGCGCGGCGGGCACCCCGCGCAGCGCGTTCAGCTCGACGGCGATGGCGCGCGACATTCGCTTGGCGAAGTCGATGGGCTCGTCGGCGGCGTCCGGGTGCTCGGCCACGATCACATCCACAATCCCGTGGGCCTGCAGATCCGCCGACCGGATGCCCTGCGCGGCGGAGAGTTCCGGGGCGTGGTCGGTGTCGCGGAACACGATGGCACTGGCGCCCTCCGGCGGCAGCGGCGCCAGCCAGCCGTGCAACGCCGCCAGCACCCGATCCGCGGGCACCATCGCCAGCGCCGGCCCGCCACTGCCCTGGCCCAGCAGCACCGACACCGTCGGCACCTCCAGGGTGACCAGCTCGGCCAGGCACGCCGCGATCTGGGCCGCCAGTCCACCCTGCTCGGCCTCCACCGACAGCGCCGGGCCCGGGGTGTCGATCACCAACACCAGCGGCAGCCGCAGGCCGGCGGCCAGGGCCATGCCGCGGCGGGCATCGCGCAGCGCAACCGGATCGGTCAGCCGATCTGCGCCCCGCAGCTGCCCCAACACCACGGCGGGCTGGCCGCCGAAGCGCGCCAATGCCAGCAAGGTCGTGGCGCCGCGCTCGGTGCTGCCGGTCCCCGACAGGAACACTCGCTCGGTGGCGCCGTGCCGCAGCAGAAACGCGACGCCGGGCCGATCGGGACGCCGCGACGCGCATACGGAGTCCCACGCCGGGATGTCAGGAATCGGCACGGGAGCCGGGTCCAAAGCCGCCGTCGCCGGAGCCGGTCCCGGATCCTCGAGCATTACCTTCAGCGCCCGCGAGCAGGTGCGCCGTAGCCACTTCAGCGGGATGACGCCGTCGATCACTCCGTAGGCCTGTAGGTTCTCAGCGGTCTGGACACCCGGCGGGAACGGGGCACCGTAGAGCTGTTCGTAGACTCGCGGCCCCAGGAAACCCACCAGTGCGCCCGGTTCAGCCAGCGTGACGTGCCCCAGTGAGCCCCAGGAGGCGAACACCCCGCCGGTGGTGGGATCGCGCAGGTAGACCAGGTAGGGCAGGTGAGCGCGCTTGTGCAGCTCGACGGCGGCGGCGATCTTCACCATCTGCAGGAAAGCGACGGTGCCCTCCTGCATCCGGGTTCCGCCCGAACTCGGCGACGCCAGCAGGGGCAGTCGTTCGGCGGTGGCCCGCTGGATCGCGGCGGTGATCCGCTCGGCGGCCGCCACCCCGATCGAGCCGGCCAGGAAGTCGAAATCGCTGGCGATCACCGCGACCCGGCGACCGTTGATCCGGCCCTCGCCGGTCAGGACCGCCTCGTCGCGGCCGCTGGCCGCCCGGGCCGCGGCCAGCTCGGCGGCATAACTCTCACTGACCGGCACGGTCAGCGGAGCGGCGTCCCAACTGAGGAACGAACCGCGGTCCAGCACCGCGTCGCGCACTTCGTCGGCCCCGGTCCGGCTCACAGCATGAGGCTAACCATCAAGTGGTGTATCCGCCGTCGACGTTCCAATTGGCTCCCGTCACGAAGCCCGACCCCGGTCCGGCCAGGAAGCTCACCACGGCGGCGATGTCATCGGTGTGCCCGTAGTGGTCCAACGCCATGACTTGCCGCATGGCGTCGGCGAATTCGCCCGCGGCGGGGTTCAAGTCGGTGTCGATCGGGCCCGGCTGCACGTTGTTGACGGTGATGCCGCGCGGACCGAGTTCGCGGGCCAGCCCCCGGGTCAGCGAGGCGACCGCGCCCTTGGTCATCGCGTACACGGCCAAGCCGCCCACCGGGACGCGGTCGGCGTTGATGCTGCCGATGTTGATGATCCGCGAACCCTCGCCGAGGTGGCCGATCGCGCTGCGGATCGCCGAGTACACCCCGCCGATATTGAGCGCCACCAGGCGGTCGAACTGCTCCTGCGGGTATTGGTCGATCGGCGCGACGTATACGGTGCCGGCGTTGTTGACCAGGATGTCCAGGCCGCCGAGGTCGGCAACGGCCTGCTCGACCGCGGCGCCGGCCTGCGCCGGATCGGCGCTGTCGGCCTGGATGGCCACTGCCTTGGCCCCGCCGGCGGTCAGTTCGGCGGCCAGCGTGTCGGCCTCGACGGCCGATGAGGAGTAGGTGAACGCCACTGCGGCGCCGTCGGCAGCGAGCCGGCGCACGATTCCCGCGCCGATACCGCGCGAACCTCCGGTCACCAGTGCTCGCCGTCCGGCGAGGGGTGCTGTGCTCATGTCGGGTGCCCCCAAGTTATTTCGAACTGATCGGTTAATCCTGATCAGGTCAAGCAAGCCGGCCGGCCCGAGATTCCCGTTGTGAGCGGGATCACTAGGGTGGGGAGAGGCGGATTTCGATCCGGGTCCGCACGGGTGCAGACCGTGCAAGGCGCGGTGTTGAAGACCCGACCACAATTGCTCGAGACGCTTGAATAGGCTGGCATCTCATGATCGGTGTTACCCGCGATGAAGCCGTCACGACTATCGAGTTGCAGCGCCCCGAGCGTCGCAACGCCTTGAACTCTCAGCTTGTCACCGAGCTGCGCGAGGCGATCGTGGACGCCGCTACCCATGATGTTCGGGCCATCGTGCTGACCGGGCAGGGCACGGTGTTCTGTGCCGGCGCGGACCTGTCCGGGGACGCGTTCGCCGCCGACTACCCCGACAAGCTGGTCGCGCTGCACCAGAGCATCGCCGACGTCCCGGTGCCGGTGATCGGGGCCGTCAACGGCGCGGCGATCGGCGCCGGCCTGCAACTGGCGATGGTCTGTGATCTGCGGGTGGTGGCTCCCCAGGCGTTCTTCCAGTTCCCGGTCGCCAAGTACGGCCTGGCGCTGGACAACTGGAGCATCCGGCGACTGACCTCACTGGTCGGCTACGGACGGGCCCGGGCGATGATGCTGACCGCGGAGAAGCTGCCCGCCGACACGGCGCTGCTGACCGGGATGGCCAACCGGATCGGCACCCTCGCCGACGCGCAGACCTGGGCGCACGAGATCGCCGGGCTGGCGCCGCTGGCCCTGCAGCACGCCAAGCGGGTGCTCAATGACGACGGCGCCTACGAGGAGCAGCAGCCGGTGCACAAGGAGCTGTTCGACAAGGCCTGGGGAAGCCAGGACGTCATCGAGGCTCAGGTGGCGCGGGTGGAGAAGCGGCCGCCGAAGTTCCAGGGCGCTTAACCGGCGGAGTCCGCGGCTCGCCACCATAGACTCGTCGTCATGCTGCGTGGGGCACTTCGACTGGCGGGAGCCACAGCGTCGCTGGCCGCTGGCGGCTGGACGCTTCGTGCGCTGCGCGGCACGCCCGCAGCGTTGGGTGCAGCACCCACCGCGATCAATGCGGTGGCCAGCCGATCCAGGCACTACCGCGACGGCATCTTCCACAACATCGAACGTGCCGCGATGGTGAACATGGACCGCGAACAACAGCGGCTGATGGTGCGCGAGTTGTTCGCCGACCGCATCGGGCGACGGCCCTCGGTGCCGATCCCGCTCGAGGTGCCCGATTTCAGCGCCGACGTCGAGCCGCTGGCGATCACCTGGCTGGGGCACGCGACGGCACTGGTGGAGATCGACGGTTATCGGGTGCTGACCGACCCGGTCTGGAGCGAGCGCTGCTCGCCGTCGGACGCGGTCGGGCCGCGACGACTGCACCCTCCGCCGGTACGTCTCGGGGCGCTGCCCGCCGTCGACGCGATCGTGGTCAGCCACGATCACTACGACCACCTCGACATCGACACCATCACCGCGCTGGCCCGCAGCCAGCGGGCGCCGTTCATCGTCCCGTTGGGCGTCGGTGCGCACCTTCGGGCGTGGGGCATCCCGTCCGAGCGGGTGATCGAACTCGACTGGGACGAGAACACCACGGTGGGCGATCTCACCGTGACCTGTACCCCGGCGCGACATTTCTCCGGACGATTCCTGACCCGCAACCAGACCTTGTGGGCGTCGTGGGTGATCGCCGGTCCCGACCATCGGGTCTACTTCGGTGGGGACAGCGGATACACCAGCAGCTTCGGCACGATCGGCGCCCAGCATGGACCGTTCGACGCAACGCTGTTGCCGATCGGTGCCTACAACACCGCCTGGCCCGACGTCCACATGAACCCGGAGGAGGCGGTGCAGGCGCACCTCGACCTGAATGGTTCGGGGTCGGGCCTGCTGGTGCCGATCCACTGGGGCACCTTCCGGTTGGCGCCGCACCGCTGGGCCGAACCGGTGGAACGGTTGCTGGTCGCCGCCGACGCCGCGGGGATAGCAACGGCAGTGCCCCGGCCCGGCGGTTCAGTGAGGCTCGACGGAGGAGAGGCGAAGCTGGGACCGCCGCATGGGCCCGGCGGTTCAGTGCGGCTCGACGTCGCCGCGCCCACTGCGTGGTGGAGGCTCTAGCGCCATGACCAGGTGGGCGGCTACGGCCGGGGCCACTGTGCTGGCCGTTGCGTTGAGCGCGTGCGCTCCGGCGGGGACTCCGGCCGCGCAGCACGACACCCCGCCCAACGAGGTGTCCGGCGTGGACATCCCCGCGGGTCGCGTCGATGCCGCGGTCGCCAAACTCGATGGCCTGGCGCAGGAACTGATGACCAGCACGGGAATTCCCGGGCTGGCCGTCGCGGTCGTACATGGCGGTAAAACCCTGTACGCCAAAGGCTTTGGTGTGCGCGATATCCGCGATGGTGATGGACCGGACAATGCGGTCAACGCCGATACGGTGTTCCAGCTGGCCTCGATGTCCAAACCGGTCGGCGCGACCGTGGTGGCGCAGCAGATCAGCGCGGGGACCATCGCCTGGGACACCCCGGTGGTGACGCAACTTCCCTGGTTCGCGCTGTCGGACCCCTACGTCACCGACCACCTCACCATCGCCGACCTGTACGCCCATCGGTCCGGGTTGCCCGATCATGCCGGCGACCGACTCGAAGACCTCGGCTACGACCGCCGGGAAGTGCTGCAGCGGCTCAGACACCTGCCGTTGGCCCCGTTCCGCAACAACTACGACTACACCAACTTCGGGCTGACCGCCGCCGCCGAGGCGGTTGCCACCGCCGCCGGCATGCCCTGGGAGCAGCTGTCGGCCGACGTGCTGTACCGGCCGCTGGGGATGGCCTCGACCAGTTCCCGTTACGCGGACTTTCTCGCCCGGCCCAACCGCGCACTCACCCACATCAAGACCGCCGACGGTTACCAGCCGCGGTACCAACGCAATCCGGACGCCCAGTCACCGGCCGGCGGGGTCAGTTCGTCGGTCAACGACGTGGCCCGGTGGCTGACCTTAGTGCTGGCCAACGGCAGCCACAACGACACCCAGCTCATCGCGTCCAAAGCGTTGCTCCCCGCGATCACGCCGCAGGTGATCAGCGCCCCGGCTGGCGTCGGCACCGCCCGGCCGGGGTTCTACGGCGAGGGCTTCAACGTGTCGATCACCTCCTCGGGGCGCACCCAATACGGCCACTCGGGCGCTTTCCTGCTGGGCGCCGCGACCGCGTTCTCGGCACTCCCGTCGCAGGACGTCGGAATCGTCGTGCTGACCAACGCCACCCCGATCGGGGTCCCGGAGACCTTGATCGCCCAATTTCTGGACCTGGTCCAGTACGGCGAGATCCGCGAGGACTGGCCGACGCTGTACCGTCAGGCGCTGGCGCCGATGTCACAGCCCGAAGGCGCGCTGGTGGGCGCCCGGCCTCCCGCCCAACCGGCTCCCGCCCGGCCACTGTCGGAATACCTCGGGGAGTACGCCAACCCCTACTGGGGCCCGGCCACCGTCACCGAGGACCAGGGTGCACTCGACGTGACGCTCGGACCGCAGCACCAGCGATTCCGGTTGAGCCACTACGACGGTGATACCTTCACCTTCGCCCTGCAGGGCGAGAATGCTCCGGACGGAACGATATCCAAGGCGACCTTCACCAAGGGCGCGGTGGAGCTGGAGTACTTCGATCACGACAAGCTGGGAAGGTTCACCCGTTGACGACCGCGCGAACCGCAGGACTCACTGACGCGGAAGTCGCCGACCGGGTTTCGCGGGGCCAGACTAACGACATCCCGGCCCGCGCGGCCCGCAGCGTCCGCGAGATCATCCGCGCCAACGTCTTCACCCGGATCAACGCGATCCTGGGTGTGCTGTTGGCCATCGTGCTCACCACCGGCTCACTGATCAACGGGCTGTTCGGATTGCTCATCGTCTTCAACAGCGTCATCGGCATGGTGCAGGAGATCCGGGCCAAACAGACGCTGGACAAGCTGGCCATCATCGGCCAAGCGAAACCGTTGGTGCGCAGGCAGTCCGGCACGCAGCAGCTCCCGCCGGGGCGGGTGGTGCTCGACGACATCATCGAGCTCGGCCCCGGCGACCAGATCGTCGTCGACGGCGAGGTCATGGAATCCTCCGACTTGGAGGTCGACGAGTCGCTGCTCACCGGTGAAGCCGACCCGATCGGCAAGGATCGCGGCGACCACGTGATGTCGGGCAGTTTTGTGGTCTCGGGCAGTGGTGCCTACCGGGCCACCCGGGTTGGTCGCGAGGCGTACGCGGCCAAACTGGCCGAGGAAGCCAGCAAGTTCACCCTGGTGAAGTCCGAACTGCGCAGCGGTATCAACCAGATCCTGAAATTCATCACCTACCTGTTGATCCCGGCCGGACTGCTGATCATCTACACGCAGTTGTTCACCACCGACGCGGGCTGGCGGGCATCGGTACTGGCGATGGTGGGCGCCCTGGTGCCGATGGTTCCCGAGGGTCTGGTGCTGATGACGTCGCTGGCGTTCGCGCTCGGGGTCGTGCGACTGGGTCAGCGGCAGTGCCTCGTGCAGGAACTGCCCGCGATCGAAGGACTGGCCCGCGTCGACGTGGTCTGCGCCGACAAGACCGGCACTCTCACCGAGAACGGGATGCGAGTGTCGGAGGTCACCGAACTCGAGGGCGCCGAAGGACTTCCGGTACGCCAAGCGCTGGCCGCGCTGGCCGCCGAAGACGCCCGCCCCAATGCCAGCATCCAGGCCATCGCCGAGGCTTTCCCGACATCGCCGGGCTGGACGTCGAGCGCCTGCGCGCCGTTCAAGTCGTCCACCAAATGGAGCGGCGTCTCATTCTCCGAGCACGGGAACTGGGTGATCGGGGCGCCCGATGTGCTGCTCGAACCGTCCTCGGCGGCCGCCGAGGAAGCCGAACGGGTCGGGGCGCGCGGGCTGCGTGTCTTGTTGCTAGGGGTCTGCGACCTGCCCGTCGACCATCCCGAAGCGCCGGGGCCGGTGACTCCGGCGGCGCTGGTGGTGCTGGAGCAGAAGGTGCGGCCGGACGCCCGCGAGACATTGGATTTTTTTGCCGCGCAGGAGGTTTCGGTAAAGGTCATCTCCGGCGATAACGCGGTCTCGGTGGGTGCGGTGGCCACCGAGCTGGGATTGCCCGGGGACGCGATGGACGCCCGCAAGCTACCCGGTGAACCGGACCGACTGGCCGGTGCGCTCGAGGAACACACCGTGTTCGGCCGGGTGCGCCCCGATCAGAAGCGAGCCATGGTGCGCGCCTTGCAGGCCCGCGACCACACAGTGGCGATGACCGGTGATGGCGTCAACGATGTGCTGGCGCTCAAGGATGCCGACATCGGTGTCGCGATGGGGGCGGGCAGCTCAGCGGCGCGTTCGGTGGCCCAGATCGTCTTGCTGGACAACAAGTTCGCCACCCTGCCCTACGTGGTGGGGGAGGGGCGTCGGGTGATCGGCAACATCGAGCGGGTGGCGAACCTGTTTTTGACCAAGACGGTGTATTCCGTGCTGCTCGCACTGCTGGTGGGCCTGGTGGGGCTGGCGTCGGCCCTGTTCGGCACCAAACCGTTGCTGTATCCATTCCAGCCGATCCACGTCACGGTCGCGGCGTGGTTCACCATCGGCATCCCGGCGTTCATCCTGTCGCTCGCGCCGAACAATGAGCGGGCGCACCCCGGGTTCGTACGCCGGGTGATGAGCGGGGCGCTGCCGGCCGGCGTGGTGGTGGGCATCGCCACCTTCGCGTCCTACCTGGTGGCCTACCGCGGCAGCGAAGCCACCGCGGTCCAGCAGATCCAGGCCTCCACCAGCGCGCTGATCACTTTGCTGACCACCGCGGGATGGGTGCTGGCCGTGGTGGCTCGGCCCTATCAATGGTGGCGGCTGCTGTTGGTGATCAGTTGCGGGCTGGCCTACGTGGCGATCTTCGCGATGCCGCTGACCCGGGAGAAGTTCCTGCTGGACCCCTCCAACACGGCACTGACGTTGCTGGCGCTCGGCATCGGCGCGCTCGGCGCAGCCGCCATCGAGGCGATGTGGTGGGCCCGGGGCGGCATGCTCGGTGAGCGGCCGAAGTTGTGGCGGGAGTCGGCAACGACCACAATGACGCAGCGATAAACCGCGACACTAGGGGTAAGCACGACATGGCCAAGCTCTCCGGATCCATCGACGTTCCGCTGCCTCCCGAAGAGGCCTGGGCGTACGCCTCGGATCTGTCCCGCTACAAAGAGTGGCTGACCATTCACCGGGTATGGCGCAGTGTGCTGCCCGAGACCCTCGACAAGGGCACCACCTTGGAGTCGATCGTCGAGGTCAAGGGCATGCTCAACAAGATCAGCTGGACGATCGTGAACTACAAGCCACCCGCCGGGATGACGCTCAATGGCGACGGTAAGGGCGGGGTCAAGATCAAGTTGCTCGCCAAGGTCGCCCCGCAGGGCGATGGCTCCAAGGTCAGTTTCGACGTGCACCTGGGCGGTCCGGCCCTGTTCGGCCCGATCGGCATGCTGGTGGCCGCCGCGCTCAAGAGCGACATCAACGAGTCGCTGCGCAAGTTCGTCACGGTTTTCGCGCCGAGTTAATCGGTTGCACGCCGCGCCATCCCGCCGCTAGTGTGGCGGGCGTCCCTGCACAGGAGGTCATGGAATGACAGGCATCGTCGGTCTCACGCCGCCGTCCGCGCGCTGATCACCGCCGAGTTGCCGTAGTCCGGTCCCGGTTGTCAGCGCTCCCGCTGACCTTCCCGGAGACCGCATGTCCCTCCCTTTTTATGACGCCCGCGCTGGCGTCACCCTGACCGATGTCGGCTTCACCTGGCCCGACGGCGGTGCCGCGCTGGCCGGCGTCACCGGCTCGTTCGGTATCGGCCGTACCGGCCTGGTGGGCGCCAACGGCGCCGGCAAATCCACCCTGCTTCGGCTCATCGTCGGCGAACTCCGGCCGACAACCGGGCACATCACCGCGGTCGGGCAGGTGGCCTACCTGCCGCAGCTGCTCACCCTCGATACCGACGCCTCGATCGCCGAGCTGCTCGGTGTCTCCGATCGACTCGCCGCGCTTCGGGCGATCGAAGGCGGAGACGCCGCCGAGGCCCATTTCGAAGTGGTCGGTGATGACTGGGACATCGAATCCCGCGCCGATGCGGCACTGCGCGACATCGGATTTGGATCGGGCGACCTCGATCGCCGAGTCGCCGAACTGTCCGGCGGGGAGGCCATGCTGGTGGCGTTGACCGGGCTGCGGCTGGCGGCCGCCCCGATCACCCTGCTCGATGAGCCGACCAACAACCTGGACCGCGCCGCGCGCGCCGGGTTGGCGCGGCTGGTCGACACGTGGCCCGGCTCGCTCATTGTGGCCAGCCACGACACCGCGCTGCTGGAGCAGATGGACTGCACCGCTGAGCTTTACGACGGACGACTCACCACGTTCGGCGGCCCCTACAGCGCCTGGCGGGCGCACCTGCAAGCCGAGCAGGCCGCCGCCCGGGCGGCGGCCTGCACCGCTGGGCAGGTGGTCAAGGTGGAGAAGCGCCAGCGGGTGGAAGCCGAGACCAAACTCGCTCGACGCAACCGGGCGGCCCAGGTCGCCCACCAGAACAAGCGTGCCGCCAAGATCGTGATGAACCAGAACGCCGCCAATGCCCAGGTCTCGGCGGGCAAGCTGCGTGGGCATCTGGACGGTCGGGTTCGTGATGCCCAAGCCGACTTGGAGGCCGCCTGCGCCCGGGTTCGTCGCGAGGAACACATTCGCGTGGATCTGCCGGATCCGGAGGTGCCCAACGGCCGCCGGCTGGCCGAGCTGCCCGGAGCCGACGGACCGGTCTTGGTGCAGGGACCGGAGCGCATCGCCCTGGGCGGCCCGAACGGGGTGGGCAAGACGACGCTGCTGGAAGCACTGCTGAGCGGCGATGCCGGGCGACTGCTGACCGACCGGGTCGGATACCTGCCGCAACGCCTGGACCACCTGGCCGACACCGTGTCCGCGTTCGACGCGGTGTCGGCGGTCTCCGGCGGGCAGCCACGGGCGGTGCGCGCCCAACTGGCCCGATTCCTGCTGACCGAGGACCGGGTGGCCCGGCCGGTCGGCACCCTGTCCGGTGGTGAGCGATTCCGTGTCGCGCTGGCACAACTACTGCTCGCCGATCCACCGCCGCAGTTGTTGTTGCTCGACGAGCCGACCAACAACCTCGACCGGGACAGCGTCGGTCAGCTCGTCGACGCGCTGAGCGGCTATCGCGGAGCCTTCATCGTGGTGAGTCACGACGACGAGTTCCTGGGACGGCTCGGCCTGAGCAGGACGTTGTCGATGCCGCGCAGCGGAGTGCTGGTCGATGCGAGCTAGTGTCACAACATGACTCGCTACCGTCCCGGTTGGCTGATTGCGCTGTGCGCGGCCCTGCTGTCGGGCAGTGCCTGGCTGCCGTGGCTGACCACCTCGGCCGAGGGTGGCGGGCATGCCAGTGCGATCGGCGGCAGCGCCGGTGCCATCGCGCTGCCGCCCCGCTTTGGGGTCGGCCAGCTGATCGTGCTGCTCGCCTCCGTGCTGCTGGTGGCCGGCGCGATGGTGGCCCGGGCGCTGTTCACCCGGCTGGCCGCGGTCGTCGCAGTGCTCGACTCCGCGCTGATCACCGCACTGGGCATCTGGTACTACCGGCTGAACGTCGCGGCACCCATCAACGCCGGCTACGGGCTCTATATCGGCGCCGTCGCCGTCGTGGGTGCGTTGTGCTGTTCGGTGTGGGCGCTGGTCACCGCAGTGCGGCGATGACCTCAGAGAACGCATCGGCGTGCTGCTGCTGGACGGTGAAGTAACTGATCCCGTAACGGTGGCGGCGTTCGCGCAGCGTGTCGGCCATCTCGTCAACGGACCCGGACAGCACCGCGGGCGAGGCCAGCAGTTCCTCATCCGACAGGGTCGGCGCGAACCGGCGGGTCAGTGACAGATCGGGTATCCCGGAGCCGTCGGTCGGCACCGCCGTGATGGCCAGGTTCAGTTCGAGGGCATCAAAGCGGTTGCCGGCGGCTGCGCGGACGAAGTCGACCCGCTCGGCCAGGGAATCGTCGGCACCGTCCACCCGCGACCCGGTCAATCCGATGATGTCGGCGTGGCGAGCTGCCGCGGTCAGTAGCCGGTCACCACTGCCGGCGATCAGGATGGGCACGCGCGGCTGGTGTGTCGCCAGGTACTTCGTCACGTGCTCGAGGTACTCGACGCGGCGGCCGGCGCTGGGAAAGGGCAGCTCGGCAGCCTCGAACTCCGCGCGCACGTAGCCCGCACCCAGGCCCACCTCCAGCCGCCCGCCCGACAGCACGTCGGTGTCGGCGATGTCGCGGGTCAACAGTGCCGGTTTGTAGAAGCAGGCGTTGAGCACGTAGGTGCCCACCCGGATCGTCGAGGTGGCCGCGGCGGCGGCGACCAGAACCGGGAACGGGGCCGGGGCGCCAAGATGATCGGGCACGTGCAGGACGTCGAATCCGGAACCCTCCAGCCGCCGTGCGGTCTCGGTGAGTTCGGTCGCCGATCGAATCGGGTTCAGGCCCACTCCGAAGCGAAACTGCTTGTCCACCAGCTACCTCCTCAACCGGCTTGCCGGGTGCCGGCCCTGTGGTCAGCGTGCCGGCCGCGACGGCGCCGGCGGGGGCGTTGCCGCGGGACCGGGTGCCGGTGCCGGAGAACGGGTCTCGCTACTCGATGACTCTTCGGGTTGCGCCGCCGGGAAGACCCACTTGCCCGACAAGATCTCCTTGTCCGGCTGGTAGAGCCGGACCAGGTAGTTCCAGCCCGGCGTGGTGGGCAGGCAATTGGCTTTGTTGTCGTCGGAACATCCCCCGAACTGCACGGTCACCGATCCGTCCGCCGCTTTGTCCGCGGTGATGTTGTTGACCGAGTACGCCTGCTGCGGGTTCTCCGTGAAGTAGCCGTTCTTGTTGTAGACGGTGACCGACCAGAACGCCTTCACCGGAACGTCTTTGACGGTAAGGCGGTACACCGTGTTGCCGTCGTTGCGGGCCGGGGTGACATTGAGGTACAACGCCTCCTTCTCGGAGTTGCCGCCCCACGCCGCGGCCGCCCCGATCAGATGCCGCACCGGGTCGGTTTCGGCCTCGCTGCCGAACATGCCCCGGGTGTCGGGGATCGTTTGGGCCAGCTCCAACAGCGCGTCGCTGACCTTCTTCTGGCTGACCGGATCCCACCGGGGCACGTCGAAGCTGCCGGTGTCGTCTTGGTGCGCGGTGATCGCGTCCTGCAGGCGGTGGGCTGCGGCGAGGTCTGCGGGATCGTTGGGGTCGGCCAGGATGCGAATGGCGACGGCCACATAGCGGGTGCCGACATGCTGCTGATCCAGCGTGTGCTCGCCGCCGCCGTAGAACATGTCCGTGACGTATTCGTCCTGGTTGATCACCTGCGCCGACATGTACCGCTGACCGGGATCGGGCAGCGTCAGGGTGACCGGACTGGCTTGCAGGTCGAACACCGCCGCCGAATACAGGGTGTCCCGATTGGACCGCACCACCAGCTGCCGGTCGACCGGGGTGACGTCGCGCATGTGGAAGAAACGGCCGAAGCCGTTCTCGTTGACGATGTTGGTGAATTCCTGGTCGGTGACCGCCCGCACGAAGTTGTCCGGCGACACCAACACCATGCCGTTGGGGGTGCTGCGGGGGGCCACGTTCGCGACCGGGTCGGTGCCGGTCTTCGTCACGGTCAGCCCGCATCCGCTCAGGACCAGTGCTGCTGTCACCGTTCCGCACGCAGAAAGCCATCGCTTGGACATGCAGCGCAACCTACCGGGCGGTCCCGGTTGATGCAGGCAAGGGGTTTATCGACACGGGTTGCGGCGGGGCGCGGCGACTATTGCACCCGCCAAGCCCTCGACGTATCGTCGGAAAATAAAAATTCGCCGTGATTTAAACCAGAGAATCATGAACAAGATCGGGGAGTGGTCGTGGGCGTGATCGCAAGCGGAGCAGTGGGCCGGCCGAGCCGCATCCAGCGGTACGGCGTCGCCGCGGCCGCGGTGGGCAGCGCGTTGTCGCTGGTGATGGGCTCGCCGGTGACGGCCGCGGCGAGCGCGCCGCCCGCGGTGGCGTTGACAGCGACGTACGGGTTCCAGCCCGCGATCGATGCGCTGATCGCGGAGATGCAGCGGCTGGTCGAGCTCAACATGACCTTGCCGTACGCGACGCCCGGCAGCGAAGACAACGTGATGTTGATGCTGCAGAACACCAACTACCAGTTGCTCAGCGCCGGCCTCTCACGAGTCACCCAACTGTTCAACGGCGTTTTCTTTCAGTCGCCAGAGGCGATCGCGGGCAACGCCACCGAGCCACGGCAGTATTTCGACTTCTTCACCCCCGACATCTATTACCGGGTGACCGCCGGTCTGGCGCCCGGTGCGACCTACGTCCTGCACGGCACCCTCGGCGGTGGTACGGAGCATTTCGCGATCAGCACGCAGGCCATCACCGGCGGCACGGCGCAGGCGATCGAAGACCTGGAACTGGGCGACGGCTTGGTGCTCAATCCCGACGGCACCTTCACCGTCTACATCGGACCGGAGGCGCCGGCCGGAGCGCTGAACTTCATGGACACCACCGACGCCACCGTCGGCGGCGCCGCGTCGCTGTTGATCCGGGACATCCTCGGCGACTGGGCGAAGGGTCCGGGCAGCGTCACCGTGCAATGTGTGGCCGACTGCCCGCCGTTCTTCGCTATCCCCGAGGGCGGGTTCTTCCCCAGTGACGACCCGGTGTCGACCACGCTGGCAGATTCCGGTGGCCTCGGATCGGTCGACTCGATCCTCACCACCCTTTTCAGTGCCTTCGCTCAGGTCGTTGGCCCGTTCAACACGCGGGCAATCGAAGGCGGCGCCTCGGTAGGCATGAACATTCCCGCCAACACCATGCATGACCTGGGCCCCCAGACGAGCTACGGTGCCGGCCTGGCCAGTGCGGTGGTCACCGGCGGCAACTTCGACCTGGATTCCGATGAGGCTCTGGTCATCAAGGTGCCGAACGTGGAGTCGGCTTACAGCGGCATTCAACTGATGAACGTCTACGGCGGTGCGCTGCCCTACGTCATGGCGCAATCCACGCTGAACCACACCACGACCTACCACGACCCCGATGGCTACACCTATTACGTTGTCAGCGCCACCAATCCGGGCGTGGCGAACTGGCTGGACACCGGGGGCCTGTCGCGAGGCGAGATCTTCGCGCGCTTCGAACACGTCGCCGATCCCGACAGCGTCTTGGGACTGGGAGTGACGGCTCAAGTCGTGCCGATCAGCGAGCTCAACGACTACCTCCCCGACGGCACCCCGACGGTGAGCCCCGAGGAGTTCGCCGCCGACATGACGCAGCGAGTGTTGTCCTACGGCTATGCGCTGGATATGTCCCGGATGACCGCCCAGCCCGACTGGGTGCTGCAGAACCTCCTGATGAACGGGCTGCAAGGCCTGATGGGCAATGAGAACTTCGAGGCCGTCTTCGCCAGCCAGCCCGTCACGCCGATGGAGCTGCGCTTCACCGAGGCGCTCAGCCCGGATTGGGACGCCGTGGTGCGCAGTGTCCTGGAAAACCCGATGGAAAGCCTGTCCGCGGTCTGGAACGCCCTGCCGCTGCTGGCCAGCAACATCAACCTGCCCATCGCACTAGGGCTGGCGCAGACCGCCCTCTCGGTGGTGATGCCCCAGTTGTTCATCCCCGCTATCGACGGATTGCTGTTCGACCCCAACACCAGCATCTTGGCCGGACTGCTCAATGCCCGGGACAACCTGGCGACGGTGATCCTGACCGCCAACGACGACTGGCCGACCGAACTCAGTGCCCAGGCAGCCCAGCAGTGGGCGAACATGTCCGACCTGGTCGCCGACACTCCGAGCTTCAGCCTGGCCGATCTGTTCGGCTAACCCCACGGTCGCGCGATTCTGTCGACTTCCTGTGGCTCTGAAATGTATTAGCTGGGGCTTCTTGACGGCCTAGCGGTGCCTGAGGATTGTCGGAACCATGGCTCTTCGGCGTCTGAGGATGGGGATGACGGGCGCGGCCAGCGTGGTTGTGGCGCTGGGACTGGGGCAGTTGGCGTCCGCGCCCGAAGCCCATGCCGATGAGTTCGACGTCTTCATCGACCAAGTCCTCAATGCGATGACAAGTTTCCTGGAGCAGGACTCGGTCACCACGGTCCTGGGTCCACAGCTGGACACCGAACTCGTCAGCTGGCTCAACAGTCTCGATCCGATTGCCCCGCTCCACGCCGACACGCAACTGATGAGTCAGAACCTGCTGGTCAACCCGGGCTTCGAAACAGCCGATCCGTCCGGGTCCGGCTATAGCGGGGTGACCATTCCGGGCTGGACCGAGACCGGCACGCCGACCGTGATCGCCTACGGCACCCCGGTCGGATATCCGTCCCCGGTGGCTTTTCCGTTGCCGACGGTGTCGGGGTTGTTCGGCTTTCCGCAGACCGCGCCGCCGGGCGGCGGCGACAACTTCGCTGGCGGCGGACCGGTGGGCACCTCCACCATCAGCCAAACCGTCGACGTCACCGGCGCGGCCGGAACGCCGTATGCGCTCAGTGCCGATCTGGGTGGCCAAACGTGGAACCCGTCCTATGCCTCAGTGCAGGTCAGCTTCCTCGACGCCGACGGGAATGTGGTGGGCACCGGCTCGCTCAACCCCGTCACGGTCTGGGATCGCTGGGGTTTCACCGGATTTGAGGAACGCGAGATCACGGGGACAGTCCCGGACGGCGCGGTCTCCGCAAAGGTGACCACGACCTTCACCGACGAAAACCAGTACCTCGGCGACTACAACGGCGCCTACGCCGACAACGAGTCGTTCACGGTCGGCGATCCCAGCCTCACCGCGGCGCCGCTCACCACACCGACGTCAGACGTCGGCCAACTCGATCACGTGTTCGTGATCTACGTGGAGAACAAGGGTGCCGCCGACATCGTCGGTAGCCCCAACGCGCCGTACATGAACAGCCTGATCAACACCTACGGCTACGCGGACAATTACTACGCGTTGGGCCACCCCAGCGACCCGAACTACTTCCGGATCCTGGGCGGCTCGGACTTCGGCATCGACTACAACTCTGCCCCGAACTCGATCAACGCCCCGAGCCTCATGCAGGAGATGGACCTGGCGGGCATCAGCTGGGCCGGCTACGCGCAGAGCATGCCGTCGGCGGGCGCCATCGTGTCATCGGGGGACTACTCCGCCGATGAACTGCCCTTCACCCAATTCAGTTACGTCTACGGCAACACCCCCGATTACCTGCAGGAGCACCTGCTTCCGCTGACGCAGTTGTCCACCGACCTCGCTGACCCGAGCAAGTTCCCCGGATTCACCTGGATCGCTGCCAACGAGGACAACAACGGGGAAGGCCCGGTCGACTCACTCAGCGGCGTTCTCCAGTTCATCGCCACACAGCTCGGCGACCATCAGTACAACGTCTCGGCCGCCGACCAGTTCGTCCAGCAGGAGGTCTCCACCATCGAGAGCTCGAAGACGTGGACCGACCCGGACGAGCGGGACGTCATCATCATCACCACGGACGAAGACAACAACAACCTCTCACTGGGCTTCGGTAACCAAGGCAATAACGCTCCGATGATCGTCATCCCGAGTGCGGGCGCCGTGACGTACGGGGGGATGCAGTCAGGCAACTTCACCACCGACGCCTATTACAACCAGTACAGCCTGATGGCCACCATCGAAGACGCCTTGGGCCTGGCCCCGCTCACGGCCAACGACACCTACGCCCAGGCCATGAACGCCTTCTGGAAGTAGCGGCCGTCCCGAAGTCGTACACCCCAAAAACTGGTGCCCCCGGCAGGATTCGAACCTGCGACACCGGCTTTAGGAGAGCCGTGCTCTATCCCCTGAGCTACGGGGGCGGGGGACGTCTTTGAATACCTGACTAAAATCCCGCCGATCGGCGTGACACCAGCGGATTCTAGCGGTGTCCGGGGCGTCCCGGTGCCATTCCGGACGGGCCAATACAAAGTGGCGGCCGGTCACGGTGTGGCGGGTGTGAGTTTAGCTGGCATGACAAATGCCACGCGACGTCTGGGCGGCCGTGGTCGACGTGCGATGACCATCGTCGTGGTAACAGCGTTAGGCGGCTCGCTCTTCGGGTTGTCGTCGTCGGTGCAGATAGGCTGCGATGGCGTTGCGGCCGATGGCGAATCCGAGCATGACGGTCAGTTGTCGCACGGCGCTGTAGGCGATCATGCGTCCGCCGTAGAGGGTACGGTCGAGGGTGTTGTTCAGCGATTCGCTATCTTCACGCCAGCCGTAGCAGCGGTCGTAGACACTCTCGCCGTCATCGGTCTTGACGTGCTGGCGCAGGTGTTCGGCGCGGTTGTGGCCGCGGGCGCAGTCCTCGGCGGTGGTGTCGATGCGTTCGCGGTGCACGGTGCCGCACGACGGGGTCGCGAATTCCAGATACCAGCGGTGGCTACCGTCGGCGTTGCGGCGGGAGAAGATCTTGCTGGTCGGGCAGGTCTGGAGGTGTTTGTGTCCGGTGTCGAGGACCTGCCGCTCGCAGATGCGGCCATCGGCGGTCCACAGCTCGTGGGACTCGCCGCATTTGCAGTCAATGCGGTCGAGTGCGGTGGGCTTTCGGGTGCCATCGTGCACCGGTGAGAGCACGGTGAGACCGCGTTTCATGCAGTGGTCGATGTGCTTACCGCGGAATGCCCCGTCGTAGCAGACGCCGTCGCAGCGGCTGTCTGGGTCGGCGATGACGCGGTCGATCATGTCCACGGCGATGCGGGCTTCACCGCCGTAGCCCTTGCCCGCCGGCACGGCGTCGACGTCGAGGACCACACGGTTGTTGCGGACGTTGTCCGGTCGGGTGCCGAGTAGCACGAATTTGGTGCCCCAACGAAATTCGCTGTCATATTCGCCGTTTTGGACCTCGATACCGGCGTGCACGGTGCGTCCGCCCTGTTCGGCCCACCGCTCGGCGGTGATCTTGCGGACCGGCGCGGCCACCACGGTGCCATCGCCGACGACGTATTGTCCGCGGGCGGGATCGGTGTGCGACACCGTAGCGGCGGGGTCCAGGCAGCCGAGCTCGATGGCCAACCGGCGGGCCAAAGGCCGGAACGCGTCGAGCAGCTCGTTGGCGTGCTCGTCGAGCAGGTGTTGGGCGTAGTTGTGGTGCCAGCGCTGCGGGGGGCACCGCCGTGCTTTCGGTGCGTGATGGGCAGCGGCGTGATGGCGGATCGAACGCCAGTAGGCGGGGTGAGCCATCGCGCGGGCGGCTTTGCTGTGTGAGCCCAACACCCCGGCCAGCGCCTTGTGCAGCACATACACCCAGGACGGATAGTGCGGGAGCCGACCCGGAGTGCCAGGCTCATGCACGGGCAGCGTTTCAGCAAGTCGATAGATGAGTTCGCTGGACGCGACGGCTTCGATGGTGTCGATCTCGAGCAGGGTGAGATCCATCGGTGTGGCGATCCGGTGCAGCTGACGCTGCTGAATCCGCCCGGCGCCATAGGCGTCGGCCTGGTCGGGCGTCGCGGGTTTCCTGCTCACGGCGGATCACCCCCCGTCGTGCCAGTCGTAGCCGATCAGCGCCGCGGTGGCGTCCAGCGACGACGCGCCGACGCGGTGGGCGGCATCTTCGATCCGGCCGGTTCGGTCGAACTCACGTCGGGCGGCATAAGCGGTCAGCGATGCGGGACGGATGCCCGAGTCCTCGGAGAGCCCGGCGCGGGACAGGATGTCGCGCACCGTGACGCAGACGCGGGCTTGTTTATGGGCGTCGCTGCCGCCGGCGGCGGTGCACAACACCGGCGACGCGGCCGATGTAGGTAGTGGGCCGGTGAGGTAGTCGGCGCGTTCAGCGAGCACCCGCACCGACCAGGTGTCCAGCGGCAACACGCGCGGGCGGTGTTTGCGCGATCCGTGCGCCCCTACGGTCGCGGTCTGTGGGTCGATGTCGGCGGCGCTGATGTGCCCCAGCTCGGAGGTGTGCGCGCCGGCGAGCAGCAACGCGGCGGTGGCGGCGTGGCGGGTCGGGGTGGCGTGTTCGGCGAATAGCCGCACCAGGGCGGCCTCGTCATTGGAGAGTGGCCGCTGTGGGGACGATTGCCGGGCGGGAACGTCGATGTCGGTAGTGGGGTCATCGAGGGTCAACCGCAGACGACGGGCGCTGCGGTAGAACGCCCGAAGTGCTGCGCGCCGGTTATGCATCGTTGCAACCGCCGCGTCTGACACGCAGCCATGCCGGGCCCGTCCTTTGGCGGCAACGAATTTCGCGACCAGCGCCGCATCGACGGCGGCCAGCGTGGTGGTGTCGTGGGCGGCGGCGAAGCGGGCGAACCGGCGCAGCAGCAACCCGAACTTGTCCAGGGTCTGCGCGGCCAGCACGCCGTCGTCGATCCAGGCGCCGATCACCGTCTGCACGGCCGTGTCTAGGCTGCCGTCAGCCATGGCGGGCCCCCAGCGCAACGGCAGGGTCAGCTGCTCGCCGGCGCTCACCATGGCGCGGCACCTTCGATGACTGGTTGTGCACGTCGCCTCCGTCCATATCGGTGCATGTATGCACCATTTGAGCAGAGGGGTCTGACAAGTCGTGCCGGTGCGACGGCATCGGCGGTTATCGTGGGCGCATGCCGCGCAGCAACGCCGACCGGCCACCGGTGGCCTACGTGGCCTCGGGGGCGTGGCCGGATGCCGAATTGGTCGCCGATGCCCCGGCGTCGGCGTTCGCCGCGCAGGGCCTCGCGCGTGCGCTGCGCGCGGCGATGGCCGAGGCCGCGACGGGTCAGCGCGCGCTGGCCACCACCAGCGGGGTCGCCCATACCACGATTGGGCGCATCCTGGCCGGCACGGTGCTGTGCGATATCGGTTCGCTGGCCCGGCTGGAAGACGCCCTGGGCCGGACGATCTGGCCCGAGCATGGCCGCACTCCGAACCGCCGCAGCGTGACCCGGCGTGCTACCGCCTAACCCACCGATGCCGTCCGTCACATGAGGCAGGTTACATTCCTGTGATTTGATTGCGCCCGTAGCGCAACGGCGTGTTGCGCTTGACTCGTGTTCCATGTTCCAGAACACTGGGGCTCGCGCGCGCACGCGCGCGCGTCAGCGTAGCCGGGAAGTGGGTGCCAAGCCATGGTGAAGACTCCGAGGTCGTTGATCGACCTGATTGATGTTGCAGTGAAGCGGCACGGTGGCGCGTCGGGACGCCGGCTGGCGGAGCTGGCGCAGAGCGCCGGTCACGATATCTCGCACGCGACCCTCAACCGGCTACGGCAGGGTACCTACGCGACCCGGCCCTCGGATGCGTCGATCCGGGCGATCGCTTATCTGGCCGATGTCTCGGAGAACACCGCATTCGCGGCGGCGGGAGTGAGCGCCCCCTCGGATGTTGCGTATCAGCCGCCGCGGGAAGCCCAGCGGATGAGCACCCGGCAGCGCAAGGCGCTCGATGAGTTGATCCGCGCCTTCACCGCCGGCGAGGCCCCGGCCGCCGCCGGGGCGGATTTCGGCCGGTTGCTGGCCGCGCGGGAAAACCTGCAGGCCGCGCTGGCCGACACCGGCCAGCCAGCGGCGGCCGAGCGGCTCGCCGAGGCGGCGCGCGACGCGGTGGCACGCATCGACGAGGTCATCGATGCGCTGTTCGCCGCGTCGACCGACCAGGACGCACCCGATGGCGCACCATGGTCACAGTTGACCGTAGGACAGGGGGACGGCGGACCAGCGCACGCAGTCAGGTAGAGCCACTCGCGCACGGCGGTCGGCAGAAGGGGCGGTGTTGTGATTCCGGAGTTGGACCCAACGCACGGGTTGTTGCCCCCCGGCCGATATCGTGCAACCCGGATCGAGGTGCGTCAGCGCTTCGTCGACGGGCGTGGCGCTCATCGACAGAGGCTGTGGCAGGATTGGGAGTCTGCGACGAACCTGCTGCGCCGACACGTGCACGTCAACGCCGCGTGGCTTTACGGGCAATTCCTTTCCGACGATCCCGAACCACAGGTGGTGTCCTGTGCGTACTGGGCCGAGGACCTTGAGCTGGCCAAGGCGCACCTGAACCCCACCAGCGTCCACACGCTGGCAGCCTTTGCCCAACGGGGTAAGGTCCGCCGCATTGTCGGAGTGCAGGTGGACACTCAACTCCTCGCCTGGCACTGCCAGCCCGACCCGAACACCGAGGACCGCTATCTGACCCCGTACCTTGAACGCCGCGGGCAGGTGGATGATTACCTGCAGCGAATACGATGCGGCACACGCGGTTCGATCCCGGCGCGGGACGACGCCTTGCCGCGCCGCGGCTATGTGGAGGTGATCGTCGATGACTACCAGTGACAGCGACGAACAGCTGGACCGGATGCAGGCCGCGATCCTGGCCGCGATGGCCGGCGACGACTCACCGACTTGGACCACGCCTGACGACCTGTCCCGGATCAGCATCGAGGCCCTGATCGACGACGACGACGGCCTGGGCCGCACCCGCGCTTCGCGGGGCAACATCCGCATCACCGGCGAAGGGGTGACCGGTGCGTCGGCACGGGTGTCGGAGGTGGCGCGGGTCATGACCGGATTTCAGCGGCTGGCCACCGCGGTCGGCGCCGCCCAGCAAGGGGACAAATCATTGGGGCGCCAACCCAACGCCGACGTGCGCCACCGCACCGATCTGCTGCTGAAGGCCTCACCCGGCCCGGGTTCGATCGTGCTGACGATCATGCCGGCAACCTCGCCGATCACCGAAACCGGACACGGGGACGGCAAGGTCGGCATGTTCGCCGAACTCGAAACCACCGACCAGCTGCTCGACACCGCGATCGGGGCGGCCATCGACGTATTCACCGCCGGCAATGACATTGGCCCTAGCCCGGCGAACTCGGTGTTCGTGCGAGAACTCGGCGAGATGGGGCCCCGTACCGCCTCCGCGGTGCGCGATTTGTCCAAGACGCTGGACCGCGCCGGATTCGACATCGAAATCGACTGGCAACAACCCGAACGCACCACCCGCAGGGTCACCGTATCCGCCGCCGCGGCCGCCTACATCGCGACCACCGTCGAAAACGCCAACCTCGATGAGCAGTACGTCGAGGTCATCGGCGAATACCTCACCGTCAGCGCCGTATCATCCTGGCTGATCCAACAAGACGACGGCGACACCGTCACCGTCAAACTCGGCCGGATCGGCGGACACGAAACCCGCGGACTCGCCGTCGGCGACAGGGTACGCATCGACGCGATTATGAAGATCGAAACCACGCCAGGCGGCGCGGTCAAAACCACGTACACCGCCCAAGCCGTCCACCGCCTCGGGGACGAGCAGTCCTAGCGCCCTCGTTGAGATGTACTGCGCGGCCTACTGATCAGGGCGTCCGTCGTGGCGGTGGCCGCCGCGCGTTGTCGGCGTGGTACGCCGGTCTCCACCGGGCCAAACCGGCCGCGCTTCTCGCGACACGCTGTTTCATTAAGCGCGATAATATCGCATCATCGCGATATTATCGCGCCGTGAGAAACATTCAGCATCTCGTACATCGGATATCGCCGCTGGTCGAACCGCTCCATGACGCCTTCGGCCATGCACGGCATCGGCTTGAGGTGCTGGGCATCACCACCGGTGACGACAAGCGATGGTTACGGACCGCGCACTACCGCAGCGAGGTCTTCGACTACTTGAGCGCGCACGCGGTCGACAGCTGGTCCATCGATTGGAAGCGGCATAGTCAAAACGGCGCTATCCACCTCATTCACTCAGGCAGTGACTTAGCGATACGGCTCCTACGTGAGGCACCCACTCCCGGCGGTGTGCCGTGCGCCGGATCCAACACCCGCCGCCGTGCCTACTATCGCAACCGGCCGTGCGCGCAGCTGGCGTTGTGGGGGGCGTCCAAAAACCTCTCCCACAACCTGCTGACATTATGGGATGAATGCGACGCCGAGGTCTCACTGCGAGTCGTGCGCCCCATAGGGCCAGGTAGCTCGCACCGCGGTGTGCCGATCGATTTGTCGGCCGACCTCCCGCGAACGCAAACTGACTTCGAGGCAATGCGTTTCGAGGTCCTAGACGAAGACCTTGACGAGACCACGGTCAGCTACGACGAGGAGGACGGCAGTGGCGGGAGCGCCTAGCCCCGGTGCCCGGCTAAACGACCTTCGCGAACTGCTCCAGCTGACACAAACCGAACTGGCTCAGAAGGCCGGTGTACCTCAATCGACGATCTCCGCGGTCGAAAGGGGCGATCGAGAGCTGTCGCCAGCATTGGTTGCTACAGTCTGCGCGGCCGTGCGAATGCCGCTGTCGTTCTTCGATTCGGTGTCATCGCCCGTGGACCCGGCAGCAGTGCATTTTCGTAAGACCGCCGGTGCGGGCGCCAAAGCTACCAGGGCTGCGCTGCGCTGCTTCGAGGAGCTACAACGCATTGCCAGTCGACTTATGGAGGCATCGGAAAGAACGCCGTTAGCTCTTGAACCGGTCACCGCTGATATCACCGCCGCGGATATCGAAGGTATCGCAACGGCTACCCGGGATGAACTCGGGATTCCGCGGAACCAACCCATTACGCATGTCATGCGTGCCGTTGAGCGTGCAGGGGCGGCCGTTGCCCCGCTGGTTCGACTCGGGGCGGAACATCCAGCGTTTGATGGCCATTCCGGGATGTCCAGAGCAACACCGAAATCAGCACTGGTGATGTACACGCCGACGAGTGCCGGCGACCGGCAGCGGTTCACAGTCGCGCATGAGCTGGGCCATTTGAAGCTGCATCACCACCGGGACGTGGGTGACGAGCGGTTACGCGAGAAAGAAGCGCACCGCTTTGCCGGCGCGTTCTTATACCCGAGCGAAGTAGCCGCAGCCGATATCTCAGAGTCACTGAGCCTTAACGGATACGCGCGCATCAAGGCCCGCTGGGGGATCGCGATACAGGCATTGATCCAGCGAGGCCGGGATCTGCGTCTTATCTCTCCCGATCGGCATAGGTCGCTGATGATTCAGGTGTCATCAAGGGGATGGCGCAAACATGAGCCGGTCGAGGTCGGGGTTGAAGAACCAATTCTGCTGTGGCACATGCTATCGTCGACCTACGGGGATGCGCCGTACATGGCAGCGTCGCATACCTTCGGCATCGACCCCGAGCGACTAGAACTCTGGATACCAAACCGTGCGGCTTCCCACACCCTGGGCGGCGACGTTCTGCCACTGATTCGAAGACAGCGAGCGTGACTCGACCAAGGCGCGCCCGACCGGCAACGGTGAATCCGCAGGCCCCTGGTACGGGGTAGGCGGCGTAGGCGATCATCGGCCCGGGCGCGGTGCTCGGTCGCGTGCGTGTGGTGTACTGCTGCCCACGGGACACCAGTCAGCAGGGCGCGAGCACCAGCACAATTGCCAGGACCACCAAGCGCGGATGGGTGTGGCCCCACATCAGGGGGCAACGGTCGAGGCCGATCATTGCCTCGACGAGCCTGAAGCGCCATGAATCATCCCAGGGCCACACGGGTGGTCGGGGTTCCCGCCTTCGTCGTGGTCGTGGTCACGAGGCTGTTTTGCTAGCCGGTTCCGGCGAATAGGCCGGTAAGGTGCGCCTTTGAGCCCAGAGCATAGTTCGGGCGCTGAGGGAAGTCGCAGCCGAACAGCGCGGCCTGGGGCGAAGGCGTGAGCTGCCCTCGGCAATGTGACGATGCCCAAGGCCTTCGCGCGGCACGGCTCGTGCGACGGCGGGCCGCGAGTTCATCGCCGGCGGTGCTGCAGATCAGCGGACCAGAGCTGGCAGACCGGTAGGTCCGCCGCTGTCTGGCGGTCTTACCTAATGGTCGCCCATCGGGCGGCGCTCACCGGTGCAGCTGGTCGGTTCCACGAGCAGCAGTGTCGAGCGTTCACCAGCGCGGCGAGCACGGCGGCGGCGGATGATGAAGACTGTCGCGGCGGCGATGAGGACGGCGAGGGTCCCGGCGATGATGAGGGCGGCGGGCGAGTGCAAAGAGTGGGCAACGGTCCGCCAGTTCGCGCCGATGGCGTAGCCGGCTCCGGCCAGTGCCGTGGTCCAGGGCAGGCATCCCAGCAGGGTGTAGATGCCGAAGCGGGCCGGTCGCATACCGGCGAGCCCGGCCGGAAGCGAAATGAAGCTGCGGATGACCGGCAGCAGGCGCCCGTAGAACACCGAGGCGGCACCGTGGCGGGCAAACCATCGCTGCGCTCGGTCGAGGTGGGCCTTGTTTAGCCACCGGTGGTGGCCCCAGCGGCGCAGGGCGGCCCGGCCGCCGTAGCGGCCCGCCGCCCAGCCCAGATAGCTGCCGGCCAGGTTGCCGGCGGTGCCGGCCGCGATCACCAGCGGGAGGTCCATGTGTATGCCGGCCACCGCGCCGCCGGCCAGCGCTCCACCGAGCAGCATGGTGGCCTCGGAGGAAATCGGGATGCCGGCCGACTCGGCCACCATCAGCGCAAAGACCGCGACCAGCCCGAAACTGATAACGAATTGCTGCATGAATCCCCTTTCAGGGCAGCCCCCATGGTCGCAGGAGCTCGGCTGTGGCCGGGTCGCGGCAAGCAGCGTCCGACACCCGCGGATCCATAATACATGTTGATATTGCAATGTTTAGATGTTAACGTCAGCGGCGAAGGATTGAGCGGTATGCCAACTGGGGCAGAAGCGGAACGAAAGGTTACTGATCGCAATGTATGGATTGTTGGCGAAAGCGGGGGCCACGGTGGTCACCGGGCTGGTCGGGGTCAGCGCCTACGAGGTGTTGAAGAAGGCGCTCGGGAAGGCGCCCGTTCGCCGGGCCGCCGTCGCAACGACGGAGTTGGGTTTGCGCGGGACGCGGCGCGCCGAGGTCGTCGCGGAGTCGGCCCGGCTGAAGGCCTCCGATGTGATGGCCGAGGCCCGCGAGCGTATCGGCGAAGAGGTCCAGCCTCCTGCCGCCGCTGACGTGCACGACCACGACCACGACCACTGATGGCGTCGGTGACTGCTGCCAACCATGCCGCGCTGACGATCGTGTCGGATGCGGCTGTCGATGATCCTGCTTTCGAGGTGGCTTCCGATGCGGCCGGGCGGATGCGGGTCACGGTTGCGTGGGTCTGTTCGAATTCGCGTCGTGCCGTGGCGGTGGAAGAGTCGGTGGGCCGCCAGCCCGGGGTGCGGGCAGTGCACGCCTACCCACACACCGGATCGGTGGTGGTGTGGTACTCGCCACGGCGCGCCGATCGGCCGTCGCTGCTAGCGGCGATCGCCGCGGCTGAGCATGTGGCCGACGAGATGATCCCCGCGCGCACGCCGCGATCAGCTGACGTCCGCAACACCGATGTGCTGCGCATGGTCATCGGCGGGGCGGCCCTGTTCCTACTGGGTGTGCGCCGTTACGGCTTCCGGCGGCCGCCGATGCTGGGCCCAACCGGGCAGTTGGTCGCCACCGGGGCAACCGTCTTCATGGGCTATCCGTTCCTGCGCGGCGCGCTGCGGTCGCTGCGCTCGGGTCGCGCGGGCACCGACACGTTGGTCACTGCGGCGATCATCGCCAGCCTTGTCCTGCGCGAGAACGTGGTCGCGCTCACCGTGCTGTGGCTGCTCAATATCGGTGAGTATCTGCAAGATCTGACCGTGCGGCGCACCCGGCGGGCGATCTCCGAGCTGCTGCGCGGCACCGCCGACACCGCGTGGATCCGTACCGCCGACGGCACCGAGGTCCAGGTGCCGATCGACACGGTGGAGATCGGTGACGAGGTGATCGTGCACGATCACGTGGCGATCCCGGTCGATGGCGAGGTCATCGACGGGGAGGCGGTTGTCGATCAGGCCGCGATCACCGGGGAAAACCTGCCGGTCAGCATCATCGCGGGGGCAGCGGTGCACGCCGGGTCGGTGGTGGTGCGCGGACGGTTGGTGGTACGCGCCCGCGCGGTGGGTAAGGAAACGGTGATCGGCCGCATCGTTACCCGCGTCGAGGAGGCCCAGCTCGATCGGGCGCCGATCCAGACCGTCGGGGAGAACTTCTCGCGGCGCTTCGTGCCCGCGTCGTTCCTGCTGTCGGCACTCACCTTGGTGCTCACCGGCGATGTCCGCCGGGCGATGACGATGCTGCTGATCGCCTGCCCGTGCGCGGTGGGGCTGTCCACGCCGACGGCGATCAGTGCGGCGATCGGCAACGGGGCGCGCCGCGGCATCCTGATCAAGGGCGGCTCGCATCTGGAGCGGGCGGGCCAGGTGGACGCGATGGTGTTCGACAAAACCGGCACGCTCACGGTGGGACGCCCGGTGGTGACGAATATTGTTGCACTGCATAAGGGCTGGCAGCCCGAGGAGGTCTTGGCCTATGCCGCCAGCTCGGAGATCCACTCGCGTCACCCACTGGCCGAGGCGGTGATCCGCTCGACCGAGGAACGCCATATCAGTATTCCGCCGCACGAGCAATGCGAGGTGCTGGTAGGGCTGGGGATGCGCACCTGGGCCGATGGGCAGATCCTGCTGCTGGGCAGCCCGTCGCTGCTGCGCGCCGAGAAGGTCCGGGTGTCGAAGAAAGCCACAGAGTGGGTCGACAAGCTGCGCAAGCAGGCCGAAACCCCGCTGCTGCTTGCGGTGGACGGCACGCTGGTGGGGTTGATCAGCCTGCGCGACGAGGTCCGTCCCGAGGCCGCTGAGGTCTTGACGAAGCTGCGAGCCAACGGAATACGCCGGATCGTCATGCTCACCGGCGACCATTCCGATACCGCCGCCGCGGTTGCGGGCGAACTCGGCATCGACGAGTGGCGCGCCGAAGTACTCCCCGACGACAAACTCGAGGCGGTACGCGCGCTGCAGGCAGAGGGGTACGTCGTGGGGATGGTCGGCGACGGGGTCAATGACGCCCCGGCGCTGGCGAGCGCCGATATCGGGATCGCGATGGGGTTGGCCGGAACCGATGTGGCCGTCGAGACCGCCGATGTCGCATTGGCTAACGACAACCTGCAACGCCTGCTCGACGTGCCCGACCTGGGCGCACGTGCCGTCCAGGTCATCCGGCAGAACTACGGCATGTCGATCGCGGTCAACGCCGCCGGGCTGCTGATCGGGGCCGTCGGCGCGCTGTCGCCGGTGCTCGCGGCGATCCTGCACAACGCGTCCTCGGTGGCTGTGGCCACTAACAGCTCCCGGCTGATCCGCTACCGCCTCGCCGGTAACGGATCGCGTGATGGCGGGGTCCAGTCCACCGAGACGGAGGGCGGTCGCCAGCGGCGGGGCGGCGCGATGGTCTCGGTCTCGTCGGCGGATCTAGAACCGCCTCGCTGACGGTCGCCTAACGTCGGCGTGTGTGTGGTGAGCGTCGCGCACCGATGAACGGGGTGCCTACCGCCAGTTCCTGGCGGTAGGCACCCTGGCCTGGGGGTGTCGACCGCCTACAATCGAGGTCACCCGGGGTCCTACCGGGTGATGAGTGGGGTTTTGGCGGCGGCGCGCTGCTGCCGAGCGGGTAGGTGTGGCGGTCGTGGGTCCCGCCGCCGTGGCCTGATCATAAGAGCAATCAAATGCAGATAGTGGGGTTGTGGTGGCTGACTTCGATCCGGCGGGCGGTCCCGCCGAGTTGGTCGACGACACATGCTGTGCGGAATCGGGGCACGCTGCGCCGGCACCGGTTGTACGCGACGCAGGATGGCTGCGGGACGCCCGATGGGCGCGGGGGCTGGCGTGGATCAGCCTGGTGTTTCTGGCCGTGGAGGCCGTCGTGGGCTTGTGGCAGGGGTTGGCGGCTGGGTCGGTCGCCCTGACCGGCTGGGCATTGGGCAGTGTGGCCGAGGCATTGGCCGGCGTGGTGGTGATCTGGCGGTTCACCGGTTCGCGGACCCTGTCGGCGACGGCCGAGCGCCGCGCGCAAATCGGTGTGGCGGTGTCGTTTTGGCTGACCGCCCCCTACATCGCCGCCGAATCGGTCCATCACCTCTTCGGTGAACGCCACCCCGAGGTCAGCGTGATCGGCATCGTGTTGACCGCGTTCGCGGTGCTGGTGATGCCGGTCTTGGGGCGTGGCCAACGCATCCTGGGTGCCCGGTTGGCCTCGGCGGCCACCGCCGGGGAGGGCGCGCAGAACTATCTGTGCGCAGTGCAGGCCGCCGCGGTGCTGACTGGCCTGGCGGTTACCGCCAACTGGTCCGGCGGCTGGTGGCTCGATCCGGTGATCGGGCTGGGCGTTGCCGCCGCCGCGGTCTGGCAAGGTTTTCGGTCCTGGCGGGGTGAGGACTGCGGCTGCTGACCCACGGGCTGGTTGCGTCGTCGCGGCCGAGATGCTGGTGGATCAACCGGCGTGAAGCGGGCCGGCGCAGCCAGGACCACCTGCCGCTCGATCCTGTTGCCGCGAGACTCGATCCTGTTGCCCCGAGAGGGGTTTGTCGGCGGCCCCGAGCAGATAATCGCCACGGATGCGGGTGATCGACCCGAGGACCACGAGGCCGCACCGGGTGAGTTCGTCGAGGAACTGTTCGACGGTGAACCGGTCGTCGCAGGCCAAGGCATGAGCGGTGACTTCTTCGAAGTAGAACCGCCCACCCGGTCTCAGCACCCGGGCGACCTCGGCCAGCGCGTTGCGCCAGTCCGGGATGTGGTGGACGACCCCGAAGTCGAACACCGCATGATAGCTCGCGTCGTCGGCATCCAGCGCCGCACGCAGGTCGGTCGCGCTGCCCTGGGCGAGCCGAACCCGGTCGCCGTAGCGGGCCAGCCGCCGGCTCGCTCGTCGGATCATCGCCGGGTCCAGATCCACCGCGTCGACACGGGTGGCGCCGAACCGCTCCAGCATCAGCTGCGTGCCGTATCCGGAACCGCATCCGATCTCCAGGGCCCGCGATCCCGGGATGAGCCGACCGCCGCATCGCGCCAGCAGCGGCGCTTCATAACAGCTTTGCAGCCAGCGCCGCGGCAAGCTGTTCACCAGCGCGGTTTCCGCCCGATCCATCAACATCTGCTGGCCCTGCGCACACCCAGTCGCGGCGTCAGGACAGCCCGACTCGGGGAACGAAACGCCCGACCGCGGCGGTGTAGGCGTGGTACTGCTGATCGTGCACGGTGCGAAGGTAGGGCTCTTCAACACCGCGGACCTGCAGCTCGATCGCGGCGACCAGCAGCGCGAAACCGGCGAGCGCAAGCGGATTGGGCGCCACGAGCACGGACCCGGCGGCGAAAACCAGCATCGCGGAAAAGATCGTGTTGCGGACCACCGCGAACACACCGTGGCGCACCAACGTCGTTGCCTCGTTGGGGTCGACCCCGATCCGCCAGGACTCGCCCATGTCGTGCTGCGCGTAGACGGTTGCGCCGATGCCGGCCACAGCGACCACAACGCCGGTCGTCTGTATCCACGTCGCGAGCAACACCTCGAGCGGGAAAAGCATGCCGGCCAGTTGAAGCAGCGGCGCGGCGACACCGATGACGACCGCCGCGACGAACCCGACGCCGGCGATCCACTCCAGCGATCCGAACCGGCCGCTGACACCGCGAAAGCCCGTCGATCCGGTCATGCGCCACTGCCGCCAGCTGCGCCACCCGAACCCGAGCACACCGAACACGAGATAGAGCACCACTGCGATGAGAGCCATCAGGAAACTCCTCCGACCCAGCACATATCTACACATAGTAATGTATGCATGTTATGGTGGCTAGTCGAAGCCTCACATCCGTCCTTCGGCGCTTCGAGCGGTCGTCGGAGGGCACCACGCGCCAGCGGCGACACCGGCGGGCAGCCGCGACTCAGACAATTAGACAAGTGGTCACGTGGTCGTAAGCTTGCGTTGTTAGCGTTGCGCCCGCCGCGGACCACCGGACAGGGAGCGATGATGCCGCATACGCCGACGCCCGCGCCGTGGGCCCCGCGGGTACTGGTGCTCGGGTACAGCGGGCTGCTGGCCGGGGTCGCCGGGTTTGTCAACGCGGTGGCCCTGCTGGTGTTGGCGTTCCCGGTGGGCAACCTCACCGCGGTAACCACTGAGTTGGGCATGAACACGGGCAACCCGAACCCCTGGTTGTATGAAGGCCATGTGCTCGCGGCGATCCTGTTCGGGTTCCTGGGCGGCACCGCGGCAGCGGGCGCGGTTCTGGCGCCCACCCACACCGACACCGGCCCGCGCCATGCCGCGGTGCTGGTAGCTGAAGCCGCGCTGTTGTTGCTTGCCGCGATCGGGGTCGAGGAAACCGTGGTCCAGGCGACACTTTCCACGTTCGGCGTGGAGCGAACCGTGGTCCAGGCTGGACTTGCCGCCGCGGCGCTGGGACTGCAAAACGGCGTGACCTCAAGCTTGGGCGGGATGGCGATCCGCACCACGCACTTCACCGGCACCATCACCGACCTCGGGCTGATGCTGGGCCGCAGCCGCCGGCACGGAATCGAGAAGTGGAAAACAGCCGTCCTTACCGCGACCTTGCTGCTGTTCCTGGCCGGCGGCGCAGCCGGGGTACTGACCGGTATTTGGTTCGGCGGCTACGCGCTGATCATCCCCGCAGCGGTCTGCGCGGCCGTCGCGGCGGCAAGCCTGCTGCATGACCGCAGACGTCGCACATCCCGTGCTTGTGCGACCGCCGAGCCGGCGCGGACCGATGCCCGCTGACCGCGTCCCCGCTCAGTTGCCCTTCCCGCGTTCAGGCGTTGGGATCCTGCGGGAGACATAGCCGCGGTGCCAGGCGCATGACGAATCGTATGCACACATGCATATGTACGCATTTTTAGATAGACTCCCGGCAGTCGATCGGGAACCGGCCGGAGAGGAGCCGAGAAGTGGAAGACCAGCGCGGATCACGGGAAGCGAGGGAGTCGGCGCTGCTGTGCCCGCGGTGTGCATCGCAGATGCTGCCGGTACAGCGGTTCGGGGTGACGATCGATCAGTGCACCGGCTGCGGCGGCATCTTCCTCGACCTGGGGGAGATTGAGCAGCTCACCGAGGCCGAGCGCCGGTTCTACGCCGCCCAACAGCAGCCGCAGCAACCGCCGCCAGGCGGGTATGTGCCGCAGCCCTACCCGGCGCCGCCGATGTATGCCGAACGCCCCCGACAGGGCGGCTTTCTTGGCGGCTTGTTCAGCGGCGGAGGCTACTACGGGGGGCGCCATGGCGGGCACCACTGACGGCGGCGCCGACGCTACCGCGTCGGCGCCGCGACCTGCCCACGACTCCGGTGCTGGCCGCACCGACGACACCGGGCACGATCACGGCCACGGGGCGTCGGCGGACGCGGACCGCAGGTGGCTGGGGATCGCGCTGGGCTTGATCGTCGCGTTCATGGCCGTCGAGGTGGTCATCGGCCTGGTGGCGAACTCGCTGGCATTGATCTCCGATGCCGGGCACATGCTCACCGACGCGGCGTCGATCGTGTTGGCGCTGATCGCGATCCGGCTGGCGCGGCGTCCGGCGCGGGGCCGCTATACCTACGGGTTCAAGCGGGTGGAGATCTTGTCCGCGCAGGCCAACGGGATCACTCTGCTGCTGCTGACGGTGTGGTTCGTCTACGAAGGGGTGCGCCGGCTGATCACCCCGCCGGAGGTTGCCGGCCCGCTGGTGCTGTTCACCGCCCTGGCCGGGATCGTCGTGAACATTGCCGCCACCTGGTCGATCAGCCGGGCGAACCGCACCAGTTTGAACGTCGAGGGTGCTTTTCAGCACATCCTCAACGACCTGTACGCGTTCATCGGCACCGCGATCGCCGGGGCGGTGGTGTGGGCCACCGGCTTCGCCCGCGCCGACGCTATTGCGGCCCTGGTGGTGGCGGCGTTGATGGCCAAAGCGGGGTGGGGCCTGGTCCGCGAGGCCGGGCGGATCTTTCTAGAGGCCGCCCCCGCAGACCTGGACCCGGCCGAGATCAACGACAGGATCGCCGCGATACCCCAGGTGGTCGAGGTGCATGATCTGCACGTGTGGCAGATCAGCTCCGGTCAGCCGGCGATGTCGGCGCATGTGCTCGTCACCGGCGAAGCCGACTGCCACGCGGTCCGCTCCCGCATGGAAACGGTGCTGCACAACGAGTTTCACGTCGAGCACACCACCGTGCAGATCGACCACGCCACCCCTGATGGCCACACCCGCGTCCGAGGGCTGCGCCCAACCGCGCGGGCCAGTGCCCGCCCATAATCCGGGGTAGCGCGACGTCGTGGCCGCGCGTGCGGCCCCGGCCGGCATACATGTCACCTCGCGGCGCCGCATACCGGCGTTCTGGCTGTCCACCACCATGACTGCTGCGGTTGCGGTGGGCAGATCTTGGTCGGTGACCGTGGGGAACCGCGGATTATGTCGGTTGTCGCGCTGGCCGGCCTGTCGCGGCAATAGTCGTCCCACCGTCACCGTGAGGCGGTCGGGTGTCTTGGGTTGGCCCGGTAAGTGATTTGATGCGTCCGGCGCGCACGCCGTTGGCGATGACGACGACCTCGGTGAGCTCGTGCACAAGCACGACCGCGGCCAGCCCGAGCGTTCCGAACAGCGCCAGCGGCATCAGCACGGCGATGATACCCAGGGATAGTCCGACATTTTGCAGCATGATCTGCCGGGAGCCGTGGGCGTGGTGGAGTGCTTGGGGCAGGTGGCGCAGGTCTTGGCCCATCGGGGCGACGTCGGCGGTTTCGATGGCGACGTCGGTTCCCATGGCGCCCATCGCGATGCCCAGGTCGGCGGCGGCCAGGGCCGGTGCGTCGTTGACGCCGTCGCCGACCATCGCGGTGGGCCGGCGGGCACGCAGCTGCGCGACCCGGTGGGCCTTGTCCTCCGGGCGCAGTTCGGCATAGACGTGCTCGATCCCGGCCTGGGTGGCCAGGGCGGCCGCGGTGGCGTGGTTGTCGCCGGTGAGCATCGTCACCTGATAACCGCCGGCGCGTAACGCGGCGATGACCTCGGCGGCTTCTGGGCGTAGTTCGTCGCGTACGGCGATGGCGCCGAGCAGCACATTGTCGCGTTCGACGAGAACCGCGGTGGCCCCGGCTTGTTGCATGCGCGCCACCTGATCGGCGAGGTCGACGGGGTCGAGCCAGCCGGGCCGACCCAGACGGACGGCATGCCCGTCGAGGCGGCCGGTCAGCCCGGCCCCGGGGATGGCTTGCACGTCACTGGCGGCGGCGGTCGGCGCTGGGGTGGCGGCGAGGATGGCCGCGGCCAGGGGGTGTTCACTGCGGGCCTCCAGCGCGGCCGCCACCGCCAGGACCTCCTCGCGGGTGGCGCCGTTGCTGGTGGCGACGTCGATGACGGTGGGCCGGTTGGCCGTCAACGTTCCGGTCTTGTCTAGGGCGATCGCGCCGATGGTGCCCAGCGCCTCCAGCGCGGCGCCGCCCTTGATCAGTACACCGAGTTTGGAGGCGGCGCCGATGGCCGCCACCACGGACACCGGCACTGCGATGGCCAGCGCGCACGGGGACGCTGCGACCAAAACCACCAGAGCGCGTTCGATCCAGACCAGCGGGCTACCGAAGACGCTGCCAACCCCGGCGATCAGCGCCCCGGCGATCATGATGGTTGGCACCAGCGGTCGTGCGATGCGATCGGCCAGCCGCTGGCTGGTGTCCGTTGTCATTTGATCTGAGGCACTCGTGGCCGTTTGACCTGCGGTGCCTCAGGTCAAATGACAATCCCGATGGACTGAGTTTGCCATGCTATCGGTGGTGAAACGTGCTCGTTTTGGTGGCGGTTTGGAAGTCGACACGTCCAACAGTTCAGCTATCCGGTTCACGTCCCGACAGACGCACTCCGCTGGCATGAGTTCGTGGAAGCGGCTCACCTTCGATGCTGCGGCAGCGAAGTGCGCCGAGGCCTCTTCCAGAAAGGCGATTTCTTTGGCCTGTTGGGCGACGGTCGCTCGTAGCCGCACCAATTCTGCGCGCTCCTGCACCGAAAGCGGTTGTCCTGCAGTGGGGTCCGTCCACTGGGTGTCGGTGCTGCGGACCTTGGCCATCCGCCACCGCTCGTCACGCACCCACGTGTACAGCAGATCCTTGTGCAGGTCTAACTCACGGGCGACCTCGGCAACCCGTCGGTGCCCATCGATCACCATGTGCGCGGCCTTAGCCCGATACTCGGGGGTAAACGAGCGCCGCCGTGGTGGCATTTCCGCATCCTCCGTAACGCCCTCAAGCTGTGATGTCAACTACCTGAGCGGCCGTTGCCGGGGTAACTGTCGACCGAAGCGGCGTAGCCGCAGCGAGTTGGTCACCACGCTGACCGAGGAGAACCCCATCGCGGCACCCGCGATGATCGGGTTCAGCAGGCCGAGCGCGGCAAGGGGGATGGCGGCGGTGTTGTAGCCGAAGGCCCAGCCAAGGTTCTGGTGGATCGTGCGCAGCGTGCGCCGCGAGAGCTGGAGCGCGAGCACCGCACCGTCGAGCCGGTCGGCCATCAGGGTGATGTCGGAGGCTTCGATGGCCACGTCGGTGCCGGTGCCGATCGCAATGCCCAGGTCGGCCTGTACCAGGGCGGGGGCGTCGTTGACGCCGTCGCCGATCATGGCGACTACCCGGCCCTCGTCCTGGAGTCGCCGGACCTCGGTCACCTTGTCCTGCGGTAATACCTCGGCCAGAACCTGGTCGATGCCGACCTGTTGGGCGATCGCGGCCGCGGTGCGGGCGTTGTCGCCGGTGATCATGGCGACCTGCAGCCCCATGGCGTGCAGTCGACGGATCGCGTCGGCGGCGTCGTCCTTGATCGTGTCGGCGACGGCGAGCACACCCACAACTTCCCCGTCTTGGCCGACGAATACCGCGGTGCGGCCCTGCTCTTCGAGCTCCGCAGCTGCCGCGGCAAGGTGCTCAGGCAGCAGCAGATCGTGCTCGTCGACGAGCGTGCGCCGCCCGATCAGCACGGGTCGGCCGTCGATTTCGGCGCGCACCCCGAGCCCGGCGAGGCTGGCGAACGCGGTGGCGGCCGGAACCTCCAGTCCCCGTTCGCGCGCGCCGGCGGCGATCGCCGCGCCGATGGGGTGTTCGGAGCCGGATTCGACCGCTGCGGCGATCCGCAGCACCTGATCACGCTGGTGTCGCTGGCCGGCGACAACATCGGTGAGCCGCATCTGGGCGCGGGTGAGGGTGCCGGTCTTGTCGAACACCACGGTGTCGATCTTCTTGGAGGCTTCCAGCACCTCGCCGCCCTTGACCAGGATCCCCAGGTCCGCGCCGCGGCCGGTGCCGACCATGATCGCGGTGGGGGTGGCCAGGCCCAGCGCGCAGGGGCAGGCGATGATCAGCACCGCCACCGCGGCGGTCATGCCGGCGACCGGGTTGGCGGCGATCAGCGTCCACCCGGCAAACGTCGCGACGGCAACACCGATGACGGCCGGCACGAACACCGCCGAGACCCGGTCGGCCAGCCGCTGGACCGGGGCCTTACCGCCCTGGGCCTGCTCAACGAGGCGGACGATCTGCGCCAGCGCGGTGTCGGCGCCGACGGCGGTGGCCCGTACGGTCAGCAGCCCGTCGGTGTTGACCGTCGCCCCGGCAACACGGTCACCCACCGATTTCTCGACCGGGACGGACTCGCCGGTCAGCATCGACTCATCGACGGCGGCGCGCCCGTCGGTGACCTCGCCGTCGACCGGGATCTTCTCGCCGGGCCGCACCCGCAGCAGGTCTCCGACTTGCACCTGATCCACAGGGACGAGAATTTCTTGTCCGTCGACGAGCAGCCGGGCTTCCTTAGCGCCCATCTCCAGCAGCTTGCTGATCGCCTCCCGCGTCTTGCCGTGGGCCCTGGCCTCGAAATAGCGGCCCAGCACGACGAACGCGATGATCAGCGCCGCGGTGTCGAAGAACAGCGGGCCACCGGCGAGCAGCTCGTAGGTGGAGTAGCCAAACGCGGTCAGTGTGCCCAGCGCGATCAGCGTGTCCATGTTCGCGGTCCACGCCCGCGCCCGCTGCACCGCCCCCTTAAGGAACGGCCACCCCGCAATGAATTGCACCGGCACCGTCGCGGCGAACGCCAGCCAGCCCGCCCACGGGTAAGCGCCGAACAGCATCGGTGCCGACATCGACACCAGCCCCAACGGCCAGGCCAGCCACACCCGCCGCCACCAGGCCCGAATCCCGCGTCTGGCCTCCTCGCGCGGCGACGGCGGGGTCGCGGCGGCCGGCTCGAGGTGATAGCCGATACGATCGAGCGCCTGCCGCAGCCGCTCGATCTCCGGCGGCCGGTCGAGCTCGTCACCGCGCGGCCCCAGCAGCGTTCGCGCGATCCCCCCGACGACCTTGCCCACAATGCCGCCGCTGCCGACATCGGCCGAGTGCGGGACACGCGCGGGCACTGACGCCGCGGGAATGTGCTCGGCATCGGCGATCGCCGACACGATGGCCGCGGTGTCGCACCGGCTGGGCGAATACCAGACCACCACCGATCCCGTGCGCGGATAGGCCTGCACGGCGCGCACACCGCTCACCGTGGCGACCGTGTCCTCGATCGCAGCGGCACGGGCCTCATCGAACTCAACCCCGGTGGCGCGCACATGCATGCGGCCCGCCGCGGCGGATACCACGACCGGCGTGGCACCGGCATCCGGAGTAGCTTCAGCGGTCAGCATCATCAGGCTCACTGGTTGTCATCCGGGTCGCGTCGGCCGCCGCTGGCGGTGGGACTTCCTCCCCGAGGCTTTCGACCGCCTCGGCCAGCACGTCGGCCACCGTCAAGCGAGCCCGCTCGGCGGTCTCCCTGGTCTTGCGCTCGGTCGTTCGCGCAACGCGCAGACCCCAGGCGGTAGCCTTGACCGTTGCCTTGCGCCACGGAGCCTTCGCCAATGCCGTGTGCAGCGCCGCATAGGCCGCAAACGCCACCGCGTGGCTCACCGGCGGCGCCGCCTTTCCCAATACTCCCTGCCGCACCATCGCGAACACTCCCTTCCTCATCGTTGCCCCGTCAAGCGGTGACGAACCCATCCTTGACCTTCCAGTGCACTGGAAGGTCAAGGATGGGTGACATGCAGATCGGCGAGCTTGCGAAACTCAGTAACACCAGCGCGAAAACCATTCGCTTCTACGAAGACTCGGGGTTGCTGCCGCCTCCGGCGCGCACGGCGTCGGGGTATCGCGACTATGGGCCCGAGTTCGTGGACCGGCTGCGGTTCATCCATCGAGGCCAAGCGGCGGGGCTGACCTTGCAGAAGGTGCGCCAGATCCTGGCGATCCACGACCGGGGCGAGGTGCCGTGCGGGCACGTGCGACAAGTCCTTAGTACCCGTCTCGACCAAGTCCGCGCGCAGATCGCCGAACTTGTCGCCCTCGAAGGCCACTTGCAGACCCTTCTCGACTACGCGGCGCACGCCGCGCCCACCGAACACGACCAGTCCACGGTGTGCTGGATTTTGGAAAGCGACCTGGATGCCGAGGTCCCCGTCGACCTCAGCCGTCCCCGCGACGAGACAGCGGGCGCCGGTGGCGGATAGAAGGCCTGACCAAGACGGCAGCGACGTGCCCGGGCGGTCATGGACCGATGTGTGGTTGCCGGCAGTCCTGCTGAGTGTGGCAGGGGTGGGCTGGTGGTGGTCGGTGGTCAGCGCCCGCGGCATGGGCGGCGACACAATGACCATGGACGGCGACTCAGGAATGTCCATGGGGGGCCAGTCACCGATGTCGTTCTCCGCGTTCCTCATCGCGTGGGTGGCCATGATGGCGGCGATGATGCTTCCCGCGGTCGTGCCCGTGGTTCGCTCCTACGCCCGCGCCGCCGCGGCTCCGGCGCTCATCTTCGTCGCCGGATATTTGGCGCTGTGGAGCGCCACCGGCATCCCTGCCTTTGTCGCGTGGAGCCACTTCACTGGACCGGTGGCGCACGGATCTGGGTGGGCCGGCCGCCTGGCCGGCGCGGTGGCCGTCGCCGCCGGGCTGTATCAGCTCACACCGCTGAAGGCGACCTGCCTGCGGCACTGCCGCTGGCCGATGCCGTTGTCTCTGCCGCCCGGCCAGCGCCCCGACTACGGTCTGGCACGGGCGCTTGTTGCCGGCGGCCGCTACGGCATGTTTTGCCTAGGCAGTTGCTGGATGCTGTTCGTACTCCTGATCGCCCTCGGCACCATGCAATTGGCGTGGATGCTGTCGCTTTCGGTGGTGATCTGGCTGGAGAGAACGGCCCCCTTCGGCGACCGGGTCAGGCGCTGGACAGCGGCGACGCTCGTAGTTGTTGGCGTTGCGCTGCTGGTGCATCCCGCATTTGTCAGCCACCTCGTCTAATGAAACTCGTCATCACCACGACGCAGCAACCGTGGCTCAAGGCCCTGGCCACGGGCCCAGTAATGGGTTGGCTGGCCAGGTTTGTCGCGTCGTCACCTGGTCGATCAGTCGTTTCCGGCGGCGGGCAGAAGTTCGGCGATCAGGGCGTGGACGCGGTTGGCGATGTCGTCGCGGATGGAGCGGACGACCTCGAGGGGTTGGCCGGCGGGGTCTGGCAGTTTCCAGTCGCGGTAGGTGATGCCCGGGTAGTAGGGGCAGGTGTCGCCGCAGCCCATGGTGATCACGACGTCGCTGGTCTGCACGGTGTCGGCGGTGAGCACCGTGGGCGTGTTGGCGGTGATGTCGATGCCCCGTTCGGCCATTGCGGCCACGGCGGCCGGGTTGATCTGGTCGGTGGGTTCGGTGCCCGCGGAGCGGACTTCGATGCGGTCGTCGGCCAGGTGGGTGAGCAGTGCGGCCGCCATTTGGGAGCGTCCGGCGTTATGCACGCAGACGAACAGGACGCTGGGTTTATCAACCATCAGCGGGCACCGCTTGGCTCGGGTTGTGGTCGAAACAAGCGGGTGCGCAGCGCCAAGGACACGTAGACCAATCCGACCAGCACGGGTACTTCGATGAGTGGGCCGACGACCCCGGCCAAGGCTTGCCCGGAGGTAGCGCCGTAGGTGGCGATCGCCACGGCGATCGCGAGTTCGAAGTTGTTGCCGGCGGCGGTGAACGCCAACGTGGTGGTGCGCGGGTAGCCGACCTTCAGGACGGCGCCGAGCAGGTAGCCGCTGGCCCACATGATGGCGAAGTAGGCCAGCAGTGGCACCGCGATGCGGGCGACATCGAAAGGCCGGGAGGTGATTTGGTGGCCCTGCAGGGCGAACAGGATGACGATGGTGAACAACAGCCCATACAGTGCCCACGGGCCGATACGGGGTAAAAACTGTGACTCGTACCAGGGCCGGCCCTTGGCCCGTTCACCGAGGCGGCGTGACAGGTACCCGGCCAGCAGCGGGATGCCCAGGAAGATCAGCACGGATTTGGCGATCTGCCACGGCGAGACCTCGATCCCGGTCTGGGGCAGGTGAAGCCAGCCGGGCAGCACCGAGAGGTAGAACCAGCCCAGCGCGGCGAACATGAGGACTTGGAAGATCGAGTTCAACGCGACCAGCACCGCGGCGGCTTCGCGGTCCCCGCAGGCCAGGTCGTTCCAGATGATGACCATGGCGATGCAGCGGGCCAGCCCGACGATGATCAACCCGGTTCGGTATTCGGGCAGATCGGGCAGCAGCAGCCAGGCCAGGGTGAACATCACCGCCGGACCGATCAGCCAGTTCAACACCAGCGAGGACACCAGCAGTTTGCGGTCGGAGGTGACCTCGCCGAGCTGGTCGTAGCGGAGCTTGGCCAGCACCGGATACATCATCACCAACAACCCAAGGGCGATGGGCAACGAAACCCCGTCAACCTCGATAGCGCTGAGTTCCGCTCCCAGGCCTGGCACCAGCCGCCCCAACAACAGGCCGGCGGCCATCGCTACCCCGATCCACAGCGGCAAGAACCGGTCCAGTGTGGAGAGCTTGGCGGCCACTGCGGGTGCAGCAGTCGATACGGCGGTGTCACTCATAGGTTTCTCTCCCGATGCGCGAACGGTCAGCCGCTTCGCTGGCAACTATCAACGTGAAGTGGGTTGGGGTGTGAGGGCGCGGTCGCGTTGTCTGCGGCTGCCTCAGTCAGACGATGCGGCGGGTTTGGTGGCGCGGATGATCGCGCCGTGCATTCCTTCGGCCACCTGGTGGGTGAACGTCACTGAGGCATCGACGAATCCGGCCGCGGCCAGTCCGTCCAGATACTCCTGGCGGGACAGTGCCCCGGCGATGCAGCCGACGTAGGAGCCGCGTTCGGCGCGCTCGGCCGCGCTGAGGTGGTCTTCGGCGACGACGTCGGAGATCCCGATCCGCCCTCCTGGGACCAGGACGCGGAACATCTCGGCGAGCACGGCGGGTTTGTCGGCGGACAGGTTGATCACGCAGTTGGAGATCACCACGTCGACGGCGGCGTCGGGCAGCGGGATGTCCTCGATGGTGCCCTTGCGGAACTCGACGTTGGCGGCGCCGGCCTTGGCTTTGTTCTCCTCTGCGAGGGCCAGCATTTCATCGGTCATGTCGACTCCGTAGGCAAACCCGTTCGGACCCACCCGGCGGGCCGACAACAACACGTCGATGCCGCCGCCAGACCCGAGGTCGAGCACGCGTTCACCGGGGTGTAGGTCGGCGACCGCGGTCGGGTTGCCGCAGCCCAGGCTGGCTGCGAGTGCGTCGGCGGGAATAGCGGAGTGCTCGTCGGCGTCGTAGAGGCCGGCGCCGAAGATGGTGCCGATTTCGGCCGAATCGCTGGACCCGCAGCAGCTCGCCGCGGTCAGCACCTCGCTGTTGGTGGCGCCGCCGCCGATCGCGGTGGCGGCCGCACCGTAGCTGGCCCGGACCTGATCGCGCAGTTCGTTGTGGTCGGTGGTCATCCGACCCCACTCCTTTCATCGACAGCTATCTATGGGTGCAGTGTGCACGAAGCATCGATACCTGTCAATGCGTGTGTCATACTAGGGCCATGCCCGCCACGGTCACGTCCCCAACCGATCGCGATGACTCGGGCAGTCTTGCGGCGTGCTGCAGCCCGATCATTGACGGCGTGCTGGACGCGGTGGCCGCCGAGCGACTGGCTGGCGTGCTTAAGGCGCTGGCCGAGCCGACCCGGCTGCGGCTGGTGTCGCTGATTGCGGGCCATGAGGGCGCCCAGGCGTGTGTGTGCGACCTGACCACCCCGGTGGGGCTATCCCAGCCGACCGTATCGCACCACCTCAAAATCCTGGTCGAGGCCGGCCTGCTGGAACGCACTCAGCGCGGCAAATGGGCCTACTACCGGTTAGTGCCCGCCACCCTGGATGTGCTCGGCGGGGTGTTCGCCCGCGCCAGCCACCGGTGACACGCATCCACTTCGCGGCTGAATGTGCGCGGTTAGTCGACGGTTAGTCGGGGCTAAACAGGGCTAAACACGCTTTGTCTTGGCGACTTGCATGCTGGCGCTAACTTCAGTCGCCCTGCGGCCGTCGGGTGTCTTGTGTTGCCCCGAGAGGGGTTTGAGGCGCCCGGCGCGCATACCGTTGGCGATGACGACCACTTCGGCAAGTTCGTGGACCAACACGACGGTAGCCAGGCCGAGGGTTCCGAACACCGCCAGCGGCATCAGCACTGTGATGATTGTCAGCGATAGCCCGACGTTTTGCAGCATGATCTGCCGGGAGCGTCGGGCGTGGTCTAGTGCTTGGGGCAGGTGACGCAGGTCTTGGCCCATCAGGGCGACGTCGGCGGTTTCGATCGCGACGTCGGTTCCCATGGCACCCATTGCGATTCCGAGGTCGGCGGCGGCTAGGGCAGGTGCATCGTTGACGCCGTCGCCGACCATCGCGGTGGGCCGCTGGGCGCGCAGTTGTGCAATCAGGGCAGCCTTGTCTTCGGGGCGCAGTTCGGCATAAATGTGCTGGATTCCAGCTTGGGTGGCCAGCGCCGCAGCGGTGGCAGGGTTGTCGCCGGTGAGCATCGCGACCTGGTAGCCGCGGTCGCGCAGTCCGGTGATGACCCCGGTGGCTTCTGGACGTAATTCGTCGCGGACGGCGATGGCACCGAGCAGCTGTCCACCGCGTTCGACGAGAACCGCTGTGGCCCCGGCTTGTTGCATGTGCGTCACGTGATCGGCAAGGTTGGCGGGGTCGATCCAGCCAGGCCGTCCCAGTCGGATGGCTTGCCCCTCGAGGTGGCCGGTCAGCCCAGCCCCAGGAACGGCATGCACGTCACTCGCGGCGGCCACCGGCGCTTGGGCAGCGGCGAGCACGGCCGCGGCCAGGGGGTGTTCACTGCGGGCCTCGAGCGCGGCCGCCACCGCCAGCACCTCCTCGCGGGTGGCGGCACTGGTGGTGGCGACGTCGATGACGACCGGCCGGTTGGCGGTCAACGTTCCGGTTTTGTCCAGGGCGACGGTGCCGATGGCGCCCAGGGCCTCCAGCGCGGCGCCGCCCTTGATGAGTACGCCGAGTTTGGAAGCGGCGCCGATGCTCGCTACGACGGTGACGGGTACCGCGATGGCGAGCGCGCATGGGGAGGCTGCGACCAGCACCACCAGTGCGCGTTCGATCCAGACCACCGGGCTACCGAAGACGCTGCCGGCCCCGGCGATCAGCGCCCCGGTCATGATGATGCCGGGCACCAGCGGCCGCGCGATGCGGTCGGCCAGGCGTTGGCTGGCGCCTTTGCGGGCTTGTTCGGCTTCCACGATGTGCACGATTCGCGCCAGCGAGTTGTCCTCAACGGTGGCGGTGACCTGAACCTGCAGCACTCCGGACCCGTTGATCGACCCGGCGAACACCTCATCACCGATTCCGGCCTCTACCGGCACCGATTCGCCGGTGATCGCCGAGATGTCTAGGGCGGTGTGCCCGGCACGAATAATGCCGTCGGTGGCCAGGCGTTCCCCGGCTTTGACAATCATCTGATCGCCGACGCGCAGTTCGGTTGTGGCGATCTCGGTTTCGACACCGTCGCGCAGTACGGTGGCCTGGTCCGGCACCAGCGCCAGCAGGGCGCGCAGGCCGCGACGGGTGCGGGCCACCGCGTATTCCTCCAGGCCCTCGCTAACCGAGAACAAAAACGCCAGCATGGCGGCCTCACCGACCTGACCGAGTCCGACCGCGCCGAGCGCGGCGGTGGTCATCAACGTGCCGACACCGAGGCGGCCCTCGGCCAGTCGCTTAGCGGTTGAAGGCACAAACGTCGAAGCACCCACCGCGAGCGCCACGACTTTCAATCCCAGTGCCACCGGCCCGAATGGAGTCAGCCACGCCGTCACCAGTGAGGCGCCCAGCATCACCCCGGAGAACGCGGCTCGCCGCAGCTTGGCGACGCCCCACAGCCGCTGCGACCCGGGCTGGCCGGTGTCGTGGTCACAGCAGCCGCCGCTTCCTTCCCCTGACCGTTGGGAAACCATGTCAGCGTGCCCACCTGATCGCGTCCGCGAGCTCCAGTCGAGAATTCGCTGCACCAGACCGGGGTTGCGCCCATCGACCGAGTGCGGTGCCCGCGGGGGCACCGACTTCGCAGGGATGTGCTCGGCGTCGGCGATCGCCGACAAGATGGCCGCGGTGTCGCAGCGCTCGGGCGAATACCAGACCACCACGGACGCCGTGCGGGGGTAGGCGTGGACGGTATCCACACCGGCCACCTTGGCGACCGTGTCCTCGATCGCGACAGCTCGCATCGCGTCGAAGTGAAACCAGGGCGCATGCACACGTATCCGTCCGGCGCCCGCGGACACTACGCTCAGTGCGGGCCCGGTATCGGTGGACGCTCCAGTAGTCTGCACGATCAACCTTCCTCGTGGATACGGGCGAACCGATTTTCGCCACAATCGGCCGTGGACTTACCCCGCCGCCGAGAAACCGGCGACGGCTCGTCACTCAGCAGCAGTCGTCATCGTCGGTCTTGGCGCCAACCGGCGCAGCGGCATCCTCGCCGATGCGTTCGCGGGCCTCGGCGACCACGTCGGCGACTTTCAGCCGGGCCGACTCTGCTGCCACTTCTGCGCGTCGGGTTCCGCGCAGACCCCACTCGGTTGCGGTGACCGCGGCTCGGTGCACCGGAGCGGTTCCCACGGCCTTGCGCAGTATTTCGTAGGCGCTCACCCCGACCAGCCCGGTGAATACCGTCCCGGCCGCTCTAGCCATGAGTCCATGTGAAGCCACTGCTAACCCCTTCTGTTCGTTCATCTCACTGCGATTGAGCTACTGCGATCGTCGAGTTACCCGAGCAATCTCGGTCATCGACCAACGGGTAGCTCGGCTGCTGCCGACATGACGTGCTCGTCGGCACAGGGTTGGTCGGTATCCACCGCGAGAACAACCTGGACCAATTCGCCCAAGGCCCGGGCGAGGTGGCTGTCGGCCAGCGCATAGCGAACCTGCCGACCCTCATAGGTGGCGATGACCAGCCCACAGCCCCGCAAACACGACAGGTGATTGGACACATTCGACCGCGTCAACTCCAGGTGTGCAGCCAGCTGGCCCGGATAGCACACCCCGTCTAGTAGGGCCACCAGAATCCGGCACCGTGTCGGGTCCGCCAGCGCCCGGCCCAGCCGGGCCAGCGCCGATTCCCGCCTCTCACACGTCAGCATGTACCAAACAGTACAGTAGATGCTGATATAACAGCAAGGGCTGAATTGTGTGGTACCGGTTCGCAAGCCCGCCGTCAGCCATGACATCACTCAGCTGGCCCGTCCCTGGAACGCTTATCGGCTGGTCGTGGGGTCCGCGCGATTTGCGTTGTGTGCGCGGCGTACGGCGCTGAGCTGTTGATCGTGGATCCACTGCTCGATGGGTCGGGTGTGGTCACGGCGCTGGGGAAACCGGCGTCCGATGCTGACGTAGACCGCGTCGACTACGCGAGTTCGCGCGGGTGTTGCTGCCACGCTGTTCCAGATCCGGACGCGAGCATCGGCCAGGATGGCGGCCAAGGCGATCAGGTCGGGGTAGGCGGCGATATGCGTGTCAACGTCGTCGGGCGGCAACTCCGAGGGGCTTGTGCTGCGTGCCCACCAGCGGCGGATCCGCGCGGCATCCTTGACTGCGAACCGTGCGGTGCCGTTGTGACGGCGATGCAATCGGGCATGGTGCTGCGCGGCGGCCAGGACGAGGGGTGTGCAGTGCAGGTCGCGTTGATCTTCGAGGGTGTAGGTGCCCGGGCCGATCCATCGGCGGTGGCGGCGGCAGACGGTGGCGTAGTCGGGTAACCAGCAGTAGACAGGCTCGTAGACACCGCGGCGTGCCATGCAGAGCCGGCAGGCGGGCCGCGCGTGGCGGCGTTGGCGGGTGGGGTCGCGGTCGCGGTTGGCCAGCCCGATGAGCCGGGCTTGAAGGGAGGCCACAGGCTGGCTGCTGACGGTTGCCAACCAGTCCGGCCGGGGACGGCAGATCGCAGGGCCGTCGGCCAGGTAGCGCCGCAGCTGCCGGGGTTCCAGGTGGTTAGCGTGCGCGAGGCGATCAAGATAGGACTGCACGGTTTCTGCGCGAAACGGTGTGACGGTTCGCGGTAACGGCGCCGTAGGCCCGATAGGCCACACCGGCCGGATCGACGCCTCAGCTCGCATGGCGTTGCGCCGATGTTTGGGCCGCGTAGTCGATGAGCACGGTGTCCATCAGATCTCGGGTGCCGCTCTCGGTTTCGTCGAGCATGCTGCGGATCGCCGCCGAGCGGATCAGGTGCGCCAGGCTTCCGATCATGCCGCCGGTGCGTTGATGCAGGTACTTGGCCTCGGCGACCAGCGTTCCGGCGTTGTGGCAGTGCAACCGCAGCGTGCCTTCCATCGCGGCCACCAACGACTTCCATTCCCCGGCATACGGGAACGGGCTGGTGTTGATCACCCCGCAACGCCCGGCCAACTGGCGCCCGCGGGTGCCAGTGAACACCCCGGAGAGCTCCACGTCGATGCCCGCGTAAACGAAGGTGGCAGGTAGGTGTTCGGTGAAGTACTTCAGGTGATCGGACAGTTCCTCGCCGGCGCGGGTATCGAGGTTGAGGTTGTGGATCTCGTCGACGATCACGATGTCGGTGCGGGCGTCGATGAGGACCTGGCAGACGGCGTCGGCGATGTCGGTGACATTCATCCGCGGTTGCATCGGCGGAAGGCCCAGAAATCGGGCGAACTCCATCGCGAGTTTGCGCGGCGAGCCTTTCGGCGGCGCGGTCACGTAGACGACCGGGATCCGGGACTTGTCGGCGAATCGTGTCCGGATCCGCAGTTCGTGAAACCGGCCGAGCTGTTTGACCGCGGTGGTCTTCCCGGTCGCGGCCGCCCCGGAAATGATCAGCCCGCGCCGGGCGCCGATCTCGCGTTGGTTGAGCAGGGTCAACAGCCGGCCTTCGTTGGTGATGCGCTGGATCGCCGACGTGGTGACCACAACCAGTTCACTGTGGTGCGCTACACGGGCTTCGTTGTAGCTGGTCCGCTCGGTCTCCGACAGGGCGCTCCACTGCGCATCGGGCAGCAGGGTGAACTCGGGCGGGTCTGCATCAACGAAACGGCGCCAACCCTCCAGCGTGGTGGTGGGTTGGCGCCGGTCCTCGAGTTGGCTCACCGGCGCAAACGTGTTCACAGCCGCCACGATTCAGCCTCCTTGCGTGCATCGAACACCGGAAGTGGAATGACCTGCGCGATCTCGATGTCCTCGCCGTCCTCCCCGCTGCCTGGTGGCTGGACCAAATAGTACAGTCAACGCTGATATAATGGCAGGAGTTGAATCACCCTCCGATGCTCACGAGCCCGGATTCTGGCCGCCTACGGCGGCGTCTTCGTTGCCGGTTCGCCGGCCTGGGGCCGTGCTCCTCGATGGGTTGCGGCCCGGCCACTGGGATGTGATTGGCGCCCTGTCTGCCTGGTCGGCGTTGCCGTGATCGTGTATGCGATGCGGCCACTAACTTTCGGCCGCAACCGCCCGTCGTAGCGCGGCAAATATCAACTCGCGGGTGGGCAGGTCCAACCGACAGAAATCCCCTGTCGGCGGCTGATCGGGACACATCACATCGGTCCCGTCGATCAGCACCGACGGTGACGGAAACGGGCCGACGCGCTCAACGATCGCCGTATCGATCCCGAGTACGGCCAGACAGTCGACCAGCAATTCATGGGCCGCTGCCGCATTTGGGCAGTCTGAGCTGCTCAGAATCTCAACACGCATTCCACGGCCCTCCAACATCCTCGGCAGCGGCACCTCACGTGAGTCACTTTCCGCGACCCGCTGACAGTTGTAGCCCGGGCTCGACACGCCGGGTAGCTCGGCCGTCGCGGGTACGTCGTGGCAGGCGCAGTCCGCGGCGGCGAGCTCGAGGCGGCTCGCCTTCGATCCCGCGGCCGCAAAGTGCGCCGAGACCTCTTCCAAAAAAGGCGATTTCCCTTTCCTGCCGGGCAACGGTCGCCTGCGGCCGCACCAATTCCGCGCGCTCCTGCACCGAACGCTGCTGTCCACGACCGGAATCAGTCCGTTGAGCGTCGACAGCCCCGCCGACACCGCCTGAACCGGACTCCGGGCCGAATGGTCGCAAACTGCCCAGAACACAACGGACCACGCGTTCCCAAATCGACGCGATCACGTTTCCACGGCTTCGCGCCTACCACTGTCTACCAGGAGCTCGAACTTTTTAGACACGTCCCCGGGGGCGGGGGACCTGGAAAGCGGTCGGTGTAGAGAACCCGCGGGGCCGTCCCATGGTAGTCCGCGATCCCGCCGCCGCGGCATTTGGGCTCGCGGCGACGCGAACGCGTCCCCCGTGCGCGAGTGGGCGCGTCGGGCGCTTCAGTCGCTGGTCGAGGCCTTGCTTCGCTGGTAGTGGCGGCGTGCCTTCATCCGGTTGCCGCAGATGGCCATCGAGCACCAGCGGGCCGTGTTGGGTTTGCTGCGATCAATCAGGAACAGCTGGCAGTCGGTATTGGCGCAGGGCCGCAGTCGCCCCGGGCTGGAGATTCGCAAAGCGTCCCAGGCGAGGATGGCGCGCGCCGCGGCCGTCGACGTCTCGCCCGTGTCCAGGGTCCAGGTGATGCCGTGGTCGCTGACTGTCGCCGAGAGTCCGACGCCACCGAGGAACGGCTGCAAGGCCTGCGGTGTCCGGTCGCCACGCACGATGTCTTGCAACGCATCCCGGACTTCGCGGAGCTCCTCGAGGAGGTGTCGGTTTGCCGGGCCGAGGTCGCGGGAACTCAACCACGCCGGTGCCGTCACCGGGTCCGCGAGTTCATCGCGTGCCACGCCGTCGATGACGGGGGTGGAGTTGAGCAGGTCCAAGAGCAGCGCCTCGTCGCTGCGTCCGGCCACCACGATATCCATATAACCTCCAAAAATCTATTGACAGGTTACAGTACGGGTGCTTGACTCCTAACTATCAAAAATGATTTAAGGAGTTAGATATGGTTCCTACGGCCAGCTTCCACCACGCCACCGTCGACGGGCACCGGTTGTTCTACCGCGAAGCCGGACGCAGCGATGCGCCCGCCGTCGTGCTGCTGCACGGTTTTCCGACCAGCTCTTACATGTTTCGAGACCTCATCACCCGCCTGGCGGACGACTACCACGTGATCGCCCCGGACTACCTCGGCTTCGGCTACTCGGACATGCCGCTGGCGAGCGAGTTCGACTACACCTTCGACAATCTCGCGGACCTCACGCAGGCGCTGCTGGACCAGTTGGGGTTGGACCGCTACGCGATCTATGTCCAGGACTACGGGGCCCCGATCGGCTGGCGGCTGGCGCTGAACCGCCCCGACTCCATCACCGCGATAGTCACGCAGAACGGCAACGGTTATGACGAGGGCTTTGTCGAAGGCTTCTGGAAAACCGTCTGGGACTACCAGCGTGAGCAGACGCCCGAGACCGAGGCGGCCATCCGGACGGCGCTGGATGCCGAGTCGATCAGATGGCAGTACCTGACCGGCGCCCCGGATGAGTCCTTGGTCAGCCCGGACACCTGGACATTGGATGCCGCGCTACTGGCTCGCCCGGGTAATGACGAAATCCAACTCAAATTGTTCCGGGACTACGCCACAAATCCGCCGATGTATCCCGCTCTGCACGAGTACCTGCGCACCAGTGGAGTTCCGGTGCTGGCGGTCTGGGGTCAAGGGGACCCGATCTTCGGCCCTGAGGGTGCCCGAGCATTCGGCCGCGACGCCAGCGACCCGGAGATCCATCTGCTCGACGGCGGCCACTTCCTGCTGGAGACCGCTGCCGACGAGGTTGCCGCCCTGATCAAGGGCTTCTTGGTCCGGGTCGGCGGGCAGTAGCCGTCATGGCCGACGCGGACCGACCTGCGGAAACTGGCGCAGATCTTCGAAAAATAGCACGCACCAACGATCTTCATAGGAGACGAGACGTATGTCCACCACACCGACACCAGCCATTCCGACCGAACCCGCGGTGGTGCGAGAAGCCGCGGGCGGCCCCACCATGCGGGCCATCGTTCTCGACGGCTTCGGCGATCTGGATGTCTTGACCTACACCGACATCCCCAAGCCACTGCCGAAACATGGCGAGGTGGTGATCAGGGTCAAGGGATTCGGCATCAACCACGCCGAGATGCACATGCGCCGCGGCGAGTGGGCCGAGGCCGCCGAAGTCAGTGGTATCGAATGCGTGGGCATCGCCGATGCCTGCCCGGGAGGTGAGTTCCGGGTTGGTGCCAAAGTTGCGGCGTTGATGGGCGGGCTGGGCCGGACCATCAACGGCAGCTACGCCCAGTTCACTCGGGTGCGCGCTGAGAACGTCGCCCTGATAGAGGCGGATCTTCCGTGGGATCAGCTGGCCGCGCTGCCGGAAACCTATGCCACCGCATGGACCTGTCTGTTTCGCAACCTCAATCTGACCGCCGGTCAGACCGTCGTGATCCGTGGGGCGACATCGTCTTTCGGCCAGGCGGCCGCAAAACTGGCGGTGGAGGCCGGTGCTCGGGTGATCGCCACCACGCGCAACCGTGACCGGTTCGGCATGCTGTCTTCCCTCGGCGTCGAACGCGCCGAACTCGAGATCCCCGATCTGAGTGCACACATAACCGAGGCCAAGCGCATCGACGCCATTCTCGACCTCGTGGGCAACAGTACGATCCTCGACTCCTTGAACATGCTGCGCCGGGGCGGTACGGCGTGCTTGGCCGGCTGGCTCGGCGGGCTGGATCCGATCGCTGACTTCAACCCGTTGCTGCAGATGGCCAGCGGTGTCAACCTCAGCTTCTTCGGAAGCTTTGTGTTCGGCACTCGCGGCTTTGCGTTATCGGATGTGCCGCTTCAGGACATCGCCGACAAAGTGCGCGATGGTCGCCTGAAAGCCGCGCCCTCGCGGGTCTTCCGCTTCGATCAGATCCGCGAAGCGCATCGCGTCATGGAAGCAGGGGAGGCTCAGGGCAAAATGGTGGTCTTGGTCGACTGACGTCCAGCCACGTGGAAGGGTGCACCCATGAAGATCGCGGTTGCCGGCGGTACCGGCAAGACCGGACGCAAGGTCGTCGAGCATCTCGACAGCCAGGGGCACCACCCGGTGATCCTCGCCCGCGCACACGGGGTCGACCTCCTGGAAAACGCCGGAATCGATGCCGCGCTCGACGGTGTCGAGGCCATCATCGATGTCGTCGACTTCGCGACCATGAACGCCAAGAAGGCGCGGGCGTCCTTCGGAACCGCGACCGAGAATCTGCTGGCCGCCGCGCAGCGCAACGGAGTCCGCCACCACGTCGCGTTGTCGATCGTCGGCGTGGACCGGGTGCCCAGTGGCTACTACCAGGGCAAGCTGCACCAGGAGGAAGTGATCCGGGCCGGTGCCGTCCCGTGGACGATCCTGCGTGCCACCCAGTTTCACGAGTTCGCCGACCAGATCCTGGGGCAGGTGCCCGGCCCGATCGCGGTGATACCGGCCATGCGCTGCCAGCCGATAGCCGTCAGCGAAGTCGCCGCGCATCTGTGCACCCTGGCCGTCGGTGAGCCCCAGCAGATGGCGCCCGAACTCGCGGGCCCCCAGGTGGAGTCGATGGTCGACATGGCTCGGCAGTTGCTGCGCCGCCTCAGGCAGCGCCGACCGGTGATCCCCCTGCGGCTGCCCGGCGCGGTCGGAAAGGCCATGGCCGGCGGCGCGCTGCTGCCCGCGCACCCGGGCCCGCGAGGCCAGCAGACCTTCGCCGAGTGGCTGGACGCCCACGTTCCGGCTGTTCGGTGAGCCGCATGTCGTCACACAATCGCCCGGTGCGTCGTCAATGGGGTATGAACCTCACCGCGCATCGCCTCTGTCTGATCGTGTTGACCATCTTCGGGCTCAGCCTCGGGCTGTGGGCGTATTTTGCCCCGCTGCACTGGTACACGACGTTTCCCGGAATGGGCATGACCTGGCTGCCGGTACTGGGCCCTTATAACGAGCACCTCGTCAAGGACGTCGGCGGCATGTTTTCGGGGTTGGGCGTGCTCAGCGCGCTGGCCGTGTACTACCTGCGCAACCGCGCCGTCGTCGTCATCACGGGGGTCAGCTGGTCGACGTTCAACCTGCTGCACCTGATTTATCACCTCGGCATGCTGCACATGTACGGGCCGCGGGACGCGGTGCTGAACGCGGTCGGCCTGAGCCTGCTCCTGGTGGTATCGCTTGCGCTGCTTATACCCACACGCACGTCCGCAGCGGGATAGATTCCGGTGTCGTGATGTGCCCCGCCCGCTCCGGGCGACAGCTCCGAGGACCTGCATGACAAATGACTACGACGTCGTGGTGATCGGCTCCGGGTTCGGGGGCAGCGTGTCCGCTCTGCGCCTGACGGAGAAGGGCTACCGGGTCGGCGTACTGGACATGGGGCGTCGCTGGCAACCCGCCGATTTCCCGCCCAACAACTGGCACGTCCGCAAGGCCATGTGGGCGCCGAAACTGGGCTGCTTCGGTCCGCAGCGGCTGACGGTGCTGGGCAAGACGTTCATCGCCAGCGCCGTCGGGGTCGGCGGCGGCTCGTTGATCTACGGCAACACCCTTTACGAGCCGTTGGAACGGTTCTTCGATGATCCGCAGTGGGCGCACATCACCGACTGGAGAGATGAGCTCGCGCCGTACTACGACCAGGCTCGACGGATGCTGGGAGTGACGCCCACCCCGCACACCACCCCCGCCGACGAGGTCTTGCTGGCGGTGGCCCGAGATCTGGGTGTCGAAGACACCTACCACCCTACCAACGTCGGAGTCTTTTTCGGCGACGAGCCCGGCACGACGGTTCCGGATCCGTTCTTCGGCGGGGCCGGCCCCGAGCGCTCCGGCTGCATCGGTTGCGCGCAGTGCTTCACCGGGTGCCCGCACAACGCGAAGAACACCACCGAGACCAACTACCTGTACCTGGCCGAGCGTGCCGGCGCCCAGATTCATCCGATGACGATGGTCACCGATGTGCGGCCCGACGGTGCCGGGGGTTATGTGGTCAGCACGGTGCGCACCGGCCGGTGGGTGCGCAAGCGCAAGCGGGACTTCACCACGGGTCAGGTGGTGTTCGCCGCGGCCTCGCTGGGCACCCAGCGGCTGCTGCACAAGCTGCGCGACACCGGATCACTGCCGCACCTCTCGGACCGCCTGGGCGAGCTGACCCGCACCAATTCCGAAGAGGTGCCGGTGGTGTTCGCGCCCGATCGTGACGACTTCGCCCAAGGCGTGGCGATCACCTCCTCAATCCACCCGGAGGCCAACACCCATATCGAGGTGTGTCGCTACGGCAAGGGCTCGAACCTGCTGTCGATGATGGGCACCCATCTGATCGACGGGGGGCCGTGGCGTTTCGCGCGACTCATGCTGACCATCGCACGCCATCCGGCGATGATGCTGCACAGTATGTTCCCGCGCAACGCCTCGGCGCACTCGATCATCGTGCTGGTGATGCAGTCGCTGGACAACTCGCTGACCACCTACCGTAAAAGAGGCCTCTTCGGCACCCGGATGACGGCGAAACAGGGTGTGGGCGAACCTAATCCGGACTGGATCCCGATCGCCCACGACGTGGCGCGCCGGATGGCCGACAAGGTCGGCGGGATGGCCGGCGGTACCTACCTGGACGCGCTTAACATCCCGTTGACGGCGCACTTCATCGGCGGCTGCCCCATCGGTGACTCGGCGCAGACCGGCGTCATCGATCCCTATCAGCGGGTCTTTGGGCACCCCGGTCTGCACGTTGCCGACGGGTCGGCGATCACCGCCAATCTGGGTGTGAACCCCTCGTTCACCATCACCGCGCAGGCCGAACGGGCGATGGCTCTGTGGCCCAACAACGGCGAGCCGGACCCCCGCGTGCCGCTGGGCCAGCCGTACCGACGCATCGCACCGGTTCGGCCTGTGCGGCCGGCCGTGCCCGAGAGTGCACCCGGCGCGTTACGGCTGCCGCTGTTCCCAGCCTGATCGCAGCGATAGTGTTGTCAACCGTCATGAAACCGGATGATGATGCTGGTGCCCGAACCGCGCTGGAGTCGCTGATATCTGCCGATATGCGGCAGCTCGCCGCCCAATCCGAACAGATCGGCCAGCGGTTCGCCGGTACCAACAACGTTCGTCAGACCGATTTCCGCGCCCTGCTGCACATCATGGTTGCTGAGACAGCCGGGTCCCCAATCAGTCCCAGTGAGCTGCGGCAACGCATGGGACTTTCGGGTGCGGCCATCACCTATCTGGTCGATCGTCTCATCGAGTCCGGTCATGTGCGGCGCGAAGCTCACGCCTCGGATCGACGTAAGGTCACGCTGCGGTACTCCGAACTCGGCTTGGCCACCGCCAGAGCGTTTTTCACGCCGCTGCAAGGTCACATGCACCGCGCGCTGTCCGAGTTCTCCGACGCCGAACTGCAGACTGCGCATCGGGTTGTCGCTGCCGTGACCGCAGCGATGCGACAGTTCGATTCCGAACTGGGGACCCCGTGAGCCCGTGCCGGCAGGCCCGCACCGTGGACCTGCGGGCCGGTTAGTCCGATGCCGGTCCTGCTGTGGTACCGCCGCGATCTGCGGGTCGGCGACCTGCCGGCACTGTCGGCCGCGCTGGCCGAGGACCCCGAGGTGCTGGCCTGCTTCGTGCTGGACCCGCAGCTGGAGGCCTCGGCTGGGCAACGCCGCCTGCAGTTCCTGGGCCAGTCTCTGGGCAGCCTGCGCGATGACCTGGACGGCCGGCTGCTGATCACGCGCGGGCCTCCCGATGAACGGATCCCGCGGATCGCCGCCGAGATCGGTGCGTCGGCGGTGCATGTGTCAACCGATTTCGCCCCGTTCGGGCGCCGGCGTGACGCGCGGGTGCGCGCTGCGCTCGGTGACATACCGCTGGTGGCCACCGGCTCGCCCTACTTGGCCTCGCCCGGGCGAGTCGTCAAAGACGACGGGACTCCCTACCGGGTTTTCACCCCGTTCTTTCGGCGGTGGCGTGAGCACGGCTGGCGGCGTCCGGCGAACTCCCGACCTGACTCGGCGCACCTGATCGACCCTCTCGACCTGCCCGGCGAGTCCGCGCAACGCGTGGACATCCCTGACTTCGGTGGTCGATGCGAGTTCCCTGCCGGGGAGGCCGCAGCGTCAGACCACTGGCAGGCGTTCGTCAGCAGCGGGCTGGAGCGCTACGAGCACGACCGCGACCGGCCCGACCGGGACGGGGGAAGCCGGATGTCGGTCTACCTGAAATTCGGCAACATCCACCCCCGGACCATGGCTGCCGATCTCGACCTCCACAGGCCCGGGGACTCCGCGTACCTTCGCCAGCTTGCGTTCCGGGACTTCTATGCCTCGGTGCTGCACTTCTGGCCGCGCAGCTCCTGGGCCAACTGGAATCATGAGTTCGACTCCATCCAGGTCGATACCGATGTCGAGGCGCGCCGTCGGTTCGAGCGTTGGACGGCAGGCGAAACCGGCTTTCCCATCGTCGATGCGGGCATGCGGGAACTGCGCGCGACCGGCTTCATGCACAACCGGGTGCGCATGATCGCGGCATCATTCCTGGTCAAGGACCTGCATCTGCCCTGGCAGTGGGGCGCCCGCTGGTTCCTGGATCAGCTGATTGACGGCGACATGGCCAACAACCAACACGGCTGGCAGTGGTGTGCGGGGTGCGGCACCGACGCGGCCCCCTACTTTCGGGTGTTCAATCCGACCTTGCAGGGCCGCAAATTCGACCCCGACGGTGACTACGTGCGCCGTTGGGTTCCAGAGCTGGCAGAACTAGCCGACGCCCATCTGGTCCGGGCGTCACCGCCCCCGGGGTACCCCCAGCCCATGGTGGACCACGGTCGCGAGCGGGCCGAGGCGCTGCGCCGCTACCAAGACCTTAGTGATTCATAAATTGAATGGTTCAATTATTGAATAGATGAGGGCTATCGAGCTACAGTCGGTGGTCGACCGGCAGCACGGGGCCGGGCGACAAACGGCAGGAGCGGAGGGCGAACATGAGTGGAATCCTCTCGGCGGCAGGCGCCGCGCTGCAGGCCGTCGGGTCGGTGGTCGGTGTCCGCAACGGAACCGAGGAACCTCCTTTCACGGTGGAGCAACGAACCCGCGATGTGGAGATTCGCCGCTACGCGGAGCGTGTCGCGGCGGAAACCGTCGTCACCGGTGATGAGGAGGCGGCACGCAGCACCGGATTTCGACGCCTGGCCGGCTACATCTTCGGCGGCAATCACTCGCGTACCAAGATTGCGATGACTGCTCCCGTCGCGCAGGACCCCGCTGCTCCGGAGGGGGAGCAGATCTCGATGACCGCCCCCGTCGCCCAGCAACCCGGCGCCCCGGGCCAATGGGTGATCCGCTTCTTCATGCCGACCGGCGTCGGACTGGAATCGTTGCCGGAGCCGGACAACGCTGCGGTGCAATTGGTGCGCGTGCCCGCGGAAACCGTGGCGGTGCATGCCTTCTCCGGTGATCGTTCTCGGCGTGCGGTTGAAGCGCACACCGCCACGCTGCTCAATGCCCTGAAAGACATGCAGTGTGAGCCGGCCGGCGTACCTCAGGCGTGGTTCTACGACCCGCCATGGACACTTCCGATGTTTCGTCGCAACGAGATTGCGGTACCTGTCACCAAGAATCACTGAGCCGAAGGAGTCACGTGCGCATCTCCACCCTGCTGGGCGCCGGCGCCGCAGTCACCGCGGCCTCTGTCACGGGAAGCATCGCTACCGCCCCCGCAGTGCAATCGGACTGGTATGCAGAGCTCGCGAAGCCCGCGTATCAGCCACCACGACAAGCCTTTCCGATAGTGTGGCCGGCGCTTTACGCCGACATCGCCGCGGTCTCGGCGGCCACCATCGACGAACTCAACGACCGTGGAAAGGTCGCGCAACGCCGCTCCTACGTGGCGGCGCTGGTGCTTAACCTCGTCCTCAACGCGGGCTGGTCATGGCTGTTCTTCAACCGCCGCCGTCTCGGACCGGCAACTGCGGTCAGTGCGGCGCTTGCGGCCAGCAGTGCCGATCTGGCGCGCCGCGCCGTCGCCGTTCGGGGTGTGCGGGCCGTCCCTCTGGTGCTGTATCCGCTGTGGGTGACCTTTGCCACGGTGTTGTGCGGGCACATCGCGGTACTCAATCGCCGCCGGTGAGAGTCACTGCGGGCCGGTACGTCCCAAGAGGTGCCGCAGCAGGGGTTCGAGTTCGGGCATGCGGAATTGGTGATGGGCATCGTTGAGGCGTCCGGGCAGCGCCCGCTGGCTGGCGCAAGCGAGTTCGCGAGCGCCTTGAGCGCCTAGAAGTAATCGCGGGCCCAGGCCGGGTACCGGCAGGGCGGTCGGCCGGTGTAGCACGCGGCCCAGCGCCTTGGTGTAGTCGATGTTGCGCACGGGATTCGGTGCGACCGCGTTCACCGGGCCGCTAAGTCCGGTGTCCCACAGGGCGCGGTGATAGATGTCGATCAGGTCGTCGATGCCGATCCACGGCAGCCATTGCCGGCCGTTGCCGAGCCGGCCGCCGAGTCCAGCTGCAAACAAGGGGCGCATCAAACGCAACGTTCCACCGCGTGGCGATTGCACGATGCCCGTGCGAACGCGCACCACGCGGGCCCCGCCTTGCTCTGCCGGCGTGAGGGCGTCCTCCCAGTCGGCCACGACATCAGCCAGAAACCCCTCGCCGCGTTCGGCGTCCTCGGTCAGCACGTCATCGCCGCGGTCGTAACCGTAATAGCCGACGGCCGATGCACAGATCAGCACGCGCGGTCCCCCGGTGGTGCCGGCGACCAACTCGGCGAGTCGCCGCGTGGGCTCGATTCTGCTGTCCCGGATCTGGCGGCGGTGCTCGGCGGTGAACCGTCCGGCGATGGAAGCGCCGGCCAGGTGAATCACGGCGTCGACTCCGCTCAACAGATCACGGTCGGGCTGGTCAGGATTCCACTGCCGCTCATCGGGATTGCCGGCAGCGTGGCGAACCAGGCGAATCACCCGGTGACCGCCGGTGCTCAAGAACGCCGCCAAAGCCGAACCCGCCAGTCCCGTCGAGCCGCTGATCGCCACGGTGAGGGGCGTCAGGCCCGCCTGCGCGGCACGGCGATGCGCTGCCAGGTCGTCGGCGAGCTGGCGATGCCGGTAGACGAACATCGGCCGCAGCAACGCCCCGGGGATGGGGGTGTCGACGTGGTCGATAACCCGTGTCCGCCCGTCGCCCAGATCCTCGAACTCGTGGGTATGAGTCCAGCTGAGGGTGGCCCGGGTGGGCAGCGATGCCAGGCCGTGTCCGCCGAGCTCATCGACGAATCGCGCGGGCGGATCGTAGCCGTCGGGCTGGTGCTCGGCGACCCACCGAAGTCCGCCGGGAAGAGCCAGTACGGCCGTCCCGCCGCGCAGTGAATCCGCCTCGCTGACCAGATGCATCGGCTGCCACGGCGGACTCAGCCGGGTGAAGGCACCCGGCCTCTCATGCCATGCGAAGACATCCGCACGCGGCGCGGCAACTGTGCTGGAGAAGTCCACACTCATGCCTCGACGCTACTGGCAGAAGCCGGTTACGCAATCGCTGTCGGCGAGCCTCCCGCCGAACCCGACCACGGCGTCCGCGGTTCCGAATCACCACTATGAGGCGTCACCCGAAAAGGCCGGCAGACTCGATCGCGCACACCACGCTCGGCGGATCAGTGGTTCGGGTGGGCCGCGTGACGGAGCCGGATCGCGGAGATCAGCCATTGAACGTATTGGTGACCGGGGCCACCGGCTACATCGGAGGCAGGCTGGCCCCCCGCCTGGTCGAAGCCGGCCACCGGGTGCGGGTGTTGGCCCGTAACCCCAACAAGATCAGCGATGTCCCGTGGGCCGCGGCCGTCGATGTGGTTCGCGGCGACCTCACCGAACCGGACTGCCTGGACGAAGCCTGCCGCGACATCGACGTCGTCTACTACCTGGTGCACTCGATGGGCAACCCGGGAGAATTCATCGAGTCGGAGCGGCAGTGCGCGCAGAATCTCGCTGCCGCGGCCCAACGAGCCGGGGTGGGGCGCATCGTCTACCTCGGCGGCCTGCATGCGGAATCGGACCGGTTGTCCACGCATCTGCGGTCCCGCAGCCAGGTCGGCGAGATCCTGCTCAACTGCGGGGTGCCGACCCTGGTACTGCAGGCCGGGGTGGTGATCGGTTCCGGCTCGGCGTCCTTCGAGATGATTCGGCACCTGACCAATCGGCTGCCGGTGATGACCACACCGCGCTGGGTCAACAACCGCATCCAGCCCATCGCGATCCGCGATGTCCTCTACTACCTGCTGGCCGCCGCGACCATGCCATTGGCGCGCAGTCGCTCCTATGACATCGGTGGGCCCGACGTCTTGCGCTACGGCGAGATGATGCAGATCTATGCCCACGTCGCCGGACTGACCCGACGCAGAATTCTTGTCCTCCCGGTCCTCACACCGAAACTGGCCGGACTGTGGATCGGACTGGTGACTCCTGTCCCGCCCCGGATCGGCCGTGCCCTGATCGAGTCCTTGAGCACCGACGCGATCGCGTCCGAGCGCGACATCGATGCGGTGATCGCGCCGCCCTCCGGCGGCAAGACCCGCTACCGGGACGCCGTCGCGCTCGCACTGCGCCGCATCGACAGCGGTGACGTGGAAACGACCTGGGCCGATGCATCTGCGACCGGCGCCCCCGCTGACAGTTTGCCTTCGGATCCCAGTTGGGCTGGGGAAGTGGTCTACACCGACGACCGCAGCGTCGAATGCAACGCCACTGTCGAGCAGTTGTGGCAGGTCGTCGAAGGTGTGGGTGGCGAGAACGGCTGGTACTCCTTCCCGCTCGCCTGGACGATCCGGGGCTGGCTGGACCGACTCACCGGGGGAGTCGGGCTGGCTCGGGGCCGCCGCAACCGACACGTGCTGCACACCGGTGACGCGCTCGACTTCTGGCGAGTCGAAAAGATAGAGCGTCCGCACCTGCTGCGGCTCCGCGCCGAGATGCGGACCCCCGGCGGCGCCTGGCTCGAATGGCGCCTCGAGGCGTGCGGTGAGCACACCACGAAGTTGCACCAGCGCGCGATCTTCTTCCCCAAAGGCCTTGCCGGACAGCTCTACTGGTATTCACTTCTGCCGTTTCACGGCATCATATTCACCGGCATGGCCAACAATATCGCCGTTGCCGCGGGCCGCGTACCACGAATTCCGCGCGCGGGGAGGGATGGCGCATGATCACCATGCAGCGTGAGGTGCGCAGTGACGTGGCACCAGATGCGGTGTTTGCCTATCTGGCCGACTTCACCACCACGCAGCGGTGGGACCCGGGAACCATACGGACGGTGCGGTTCTCAGGCGATGGCGGGGTGGGAACCCGCTACCGGAACACATCCCGGTTCGCCGGACGGGTGAGCTCCATCGACTACGTCGTCACGGCGCTGCGACCGGGTCGCTCGATCGACCTGCGTGGAGAGAACGACTCCGTGATCGTCTGCGACACCATCACGGTCGCCGCGCAGCCGTCCGGCTGCCTGATCACCTATCGGGTGAGATTCGCCTTTCAGGGCTGGCTGAAGTGGATCGAGCCACTGCTGCGTCCAGCCGTTACCCGGTTGCTCGACGACGGCGTACGCGGACTTCAAGGGGAGTTGCGGCGCCTCGGCGATCGGGGGATCTGAGCGTGCCGGAATTTGTCAAGGCGTTTGAGTCCATCAGGTGTTAGGCGGCTGTTGTGTCGGCCTCCTGGGCTGGCTGGTTGATCCAGACGGTGTCGGGCAGGTCGAGGATCTTCGGCGCACGGTTGGTACCGAAGCGGTGCGGGTGTCGGATACGGGCGTCGGCGAGCACGGCTCGCCGGTCGGCAGCCTTGTCGGCGGCCAGCCCGAAGTGCACGTCGGCAGGCGTGTGTAGCCCGATCCCGGTATGACGATGC